>DVLY01000146.1 GCA_018715295.1 Candidatus Merdimorpha stercoravium
GGAGCGGCCCCTTTGGGGCCGCTCCGCTTGCCCGCCCTTGCGCGGCTGCCTGCCCGAAAAGGATCACCAGTCGGAAATATCCGATATGGACGAAGCGGTAGCGAAAATAATGACAAAAATCAGGATGTACAGCACGACGACGATCGCCATCCAGATTAGCGAAGCCTTCGCCCAGTTGGCGCGGTTGCGGTTGCCGGTGCTGCTCACCGCCCATACGATCAGCAGGATCAGATTGACAAGCGGAATGATCATCAGCAGCTGCGTGACGAACCAATCGGATACGGACATCACCTGACGGTCTTTTTCCCGAGGGTCGAACACCGGCCCGGCAGGATTTTGGTACATTTCTCCCATGTGCGATACGTGTTAAATGTTAGGATATTTTGAAAAATAACGTGAATGCCGCCCGGCCTGCTCCGGGGGACGACAATCTCCCTCCCCTGCACGCCCGCTGCGGTGGGCTTTGCCGGAGGCTTTTGTGCCGTTGCGACAGACCAAGGTAATGATTTTACAGGTATCCTCCTCGCTTTTCATCGAAAATTTTCTACACTTCCCACGCAAAACACCGAAATATTTCTCTCAAGCACGTCCGAGGCAAGAAAAAATGCATCCTCAAGCACCCAGCATCGCTACAAGTACACCGGGAATGCTTACATTTGCAGGTACAAAACACTAAAAAACGCTTTCCTATGCCCACCATTACCCCCGATCCGGGCTCGTCCCGCAGCAAAACCCAGCAGGTGCGCGAGATGTTCGACCGTATCTCCGGGCATTACGATTTCCTGAACCATTTCCTCTCCTGGGGCATCGACGTAATGTGGCGGAAGAAACTGGTAAAGATCGCCCAGCCGGCGCGCGGAGGCCGGATCCTGGACATCGCCACCGGGACGGGCGACCAAGCGATCATGCTGGCCGAGAAACTCGCCCCCCGGCGCATCGACGCCGTGGACCTTTCGGAAAAAATGATGGACATCGGCCGGGAAAAAGTCCGGAAAAAAGGCCTCGAAGGGACGATATTCTTCCAGCGGGCCGACTGCCAGAGCCTGCCGTTCGAACACAACACCTTCGAGCTGGCCACCGTTTCCTTCGGGGTGCGCAATTTTGAAAACCTCGCCCAAAGCCTCTCCGAAATCCACCGGGTGCTCAAACCGGGCGGCATGCTGCTGATCCTCGAATTTTCCTACCCCACCCGCTTCCCGATCCGCCAACTTTATACCTTTTACACCCGTTACATCCTGCCCGCCGTCGGACGGATCGTCTCCCGCGACGCCCGTGCGTACACCTACCTGCCGGAGTCCATCCGCGCCTTCCCCGCCGGGCGCAACTTTACCAACATCCTGCGTTCGGACGGATTTCTGGCCACGCGTTTTCTCCCGCTCACCGGCGGGATCGCCACCATCTACTCGGCGCTCAAACCCCGTCAGGAACTGCGATGATCCTCGAAGTACAACTGCGTCTCACTCCCTCCCAAGCGGCGGATGCCGACCTGGTGCGGGAGGCCGCTTGCCGCAAGGCCCGGATCGCACCCCGCACGCTCAATGCCCTGCGGGTACTTCGCCGCTCGATCGACGCCCGCGGGCGCGAACCGATGGTCGAAATCGCCGTAGCGGTGTACTCGGGGAACGATTTCCCGCAGGAGAACCCTCCGGTGGAGTATCCCGATGTACGCGGGGCGGAGGAAATCGTCATCGTGGGGTCCGGACCGGCCGGGATGTTCGCGGCGCTGAAAGCCATCGAATGCGGTTACCGGCCCATTGTCCTGGAACGGGGCAAGGACGTGCATGCGCGCCGTCGGGACATCAAGGCGCTTTGCACCCAACACATCGTCGATCCCGACTCCAATTACTGCTTCGGCGAAGGGGGCGCCGGGACCTACTCGGACGGGAAACTGTACACCCGCTCCAAAAAACGGGGCGACACCTCGGGCATCCTCGCCCGTCTGGTGCAACACGGAGCGTCTCCCGAGATCATCACCGATGCCCGCCCGCACATCGGCACCGACAAGTTGCCTGCCGTGGTGGAAAACATCCGCCGACAGATCGTCCAATGCGGCGGCGATTACCTGTTCGGCCGCCGGGTGAGCGACCTGCAGATCCGTGATGGACGGGTCTGCGGGGTGGAGACCCTCACTGGGGAACGCTTCGAGGCGCGAGCCGTGATCCTGGCTACGGGGCACTCGGCGCGGGACATCTACGAACTGCTGCACCGCAAGGGGATCGCTCTCCAAGCCAAAGGAACGGCCGTAGGCGTGCGTCTGGAACACCCCCAAGACCTTATCGACCGCATTCAGTACGGTTCGAAAGGTCGCGGGCAGTACCTTCCGGCGGCGGCTTACCGCGTGGTGGCGCAAAGCGGCGGGCGGGGCGTTTACAGTTTTTGCATGTGTCCGGGGGGCTACATCGTGCCCAGCGCGACCGATACCCGGCAGGTGGTGGTAAACGGCATGTCGCCGTCCATGCGCAACGGCCGCAAAGCCAATTCGGGCATCGTCGTTTCGGTCGAGCCCCAGGATCTTCCCCCGCAGTACGAACGCTACGGGGTGATGGGGCTGCTGCAGTTCATCCGGGACATCGAATGCCGCGCTTGGGAGGCCGGCGGGAAAACCCAGACGGCGCCTGCGGCCCGGATGACGGACTTCTGCGAGAAACGCATCTCCTCCTCCCTGCCCGATACGACTTACCTTCCGGGGATCGTCCCGGCCGATCTGGACCAGGTGCTGGGCCCGTTCATCGCCCCCCGTCTGCGGGAAGGCTTGCAGGCGTTCGGGCGGAAGATGCGGGGCTTTTACACCGCGGAAGCGACCCTGATCGGGGTGGAAACGCGCACTTCCTCTCCCTTGCGCATTCCCCGCGACCCGGCGACTCTTGCGCATCCGCAGGTATCGGGCCTGTTTCCTTCGGGCGAAGGGGCGGGCTATGCCGGGGGCATCGTCTCGGCAGCGGTCGATGGGCAGAATTGTGCCTTGGCAGCCATCGAATACTTGAAAAGCCTCTGATCGCCCGGGGCTTTTTCCCCCTTCTTTTTTTCTTGATTTTCTGACAAAAAACGGTCCGCTTTATCCCGACACGGTGCATCGGGAGGGTATTTTATTTGCAAGAAAAAGGGAGACCGAATCCGTTGTCCTCGATCCGTCTGAGGCATCGGGGTATTTGTTTGCAAAAGAAAAACGCGTTTTCGACGAAAACGCGGATGGTTTTCTCCCGCCCGCCGCGACGAAGAGAACCCCGAGAGTTCCTTGCCGAAAAAATCTGTCGGGGTTATTTTTTAGAAATCTGAGCCCGGGGATGATACCGTTGCACGACTTCCGCCAAACGGGAGAGTTCGATGTGGGTGTATATCTCGGTAGTGGTGATGGAGGCATGCCCCAGCATGGCCTGGATGTCGGTCAGGTCCGCCCCACCCTCGAGCAAATGTGTGGCAAAACTGTGCCGCAAGGTGTGGGGGCTGACTTTTTTCTCGATCCCGGCATCGGCGGCCGCGCGGCGGATGATGGTAAAGACCATCGCCCGGGTGAGCCCCGTCCCCCGGCGGGAAAGGAATACGGTGTCGGCCCAGCGGGAGGAGACTTCCTGATGCGAGCGGACGGTGTCTATATAACTTTGTACCAAACGGATAGCCCGGGTGTTTATCGGGACGAAACGTTCCTTCGAGCCTTTTCCACGTACGCGGATAAAACCTTCGGCAAAAAACAGGTCGGAGAGGTGCAGCTCGGTGAGTTCCGACACCCGCAATCCGCAGGCGTACATCAATTCGAGCATCGTACGGTTGCGTTCGCCCTGGGGCTCGTCCAGCCGGATCGCCGCGATGAGCCGATCCACTTCCTCTACCGTGAGTACGTCGGGCAGACGGCGGCCCGTCCGGGGTGTTTCGAGCAGTAGCGCAGGATTTTCCTCCGTGTAGTTCTCCACGTTCAGAAAACGGTAAAAGCCCCGCACGGCCGATACCAGACGCGAAAGGGAGCGGGGAGAAAGCCCCTGTCGGGCACACTCCCGCACGAAATCCTCCAGGTGTTCGAAGGTGAGTTCCCAGGGGGCGTTCTGCGGGCAATGCTGCTGGACGTAAAGCCGGAGTTTTTCCAAATCGAGAGCATACGACTGGGCCGTGCGGGGACTCAACCCGCGCTCGATGCGCAGGTAATGCGAAAAATCCCGGATGCTCTCTTCCCAGTGGTTCACGGTACAAATCGTCTTTGGAATGGCTAAAATTAGCAAATAGATCGCTATCTTTGCACACGTATAACCGCATTTTGTCATGAAAATACTGATCCTCAACGGTCCGAATCTCAACTTGCTGGGACGACGCGAACCCTCGATGTACGGCAACCGATCCTTCGACGAGTATTTCCAAGTGTTGAAAAAACGCTACGCGAAACACGATCTGGAGTATTTCCAGAGCAATTCGGAAGGCGAGATCATCTCGAAGATCCATCAGGTGGGCTTCGATTACGACGGCATCGTGCTCAACGCCGGTGCCTACACCCACACCTCGATCGCCATTGCAGACGCCATCCGGGCCGTCCGCACCCCGGTGGTCGAACTCCACATCTCCAACGTGTATGCCCGCGAAGAGTACCGCCACCGTTCGATGATCGCCCCCGCGTGCCGGGGTTGCATCTGCGGATTCGGGTTGAAAGGCTACGACCTGGCCATCGAGAGTTTTTGGGGCGACCCGTCCGCTTCGAAAAAACCGCTGGGGGAAAAATGGCAAAAGGCCTTCGGGATTGCCGAGGAGCTTCGTGCCGGCGGCGACAACCTGGCGGTGATCGCCGAAAAGCTCAACCGGATGGAAGTAAAAACTCCCCGGGGAAAGGCCTGGACGGTACAGACCGTCGGGAGAATGTTGCAAAAGAAGAAGAACTGACGCTTTATATATGGTAACTGCCGAACAGGTAAAAGACATCGTAACCCGTACCGCCGCATTGGGCCGGTATTTGGACATCGACAAAAAACGGGCCCGCATCGAGGCCGACGAAGAAAAAACCCAGGATCCCGCGTTTTGGAACGACGCCAAGGAAGCCGAACGGCTGATGAAGCATCTGCGCAGCGAAAAACGCTGGGTGGACGACTTCCACGAGGTCAAAACGGCTGCGGACGACCTGGAAGTGATCTACGATTTTTACAAACAGGAAGGCGCCACCGAAGCGGAAGTGGAGGAGCACTACTCCACCGCGCGGAAAAAACTGGAAGACCTCGAATTCCGCAACATGCTCTCCGGCGAGGAAGATGCCATGAGCGCCGTGTTGCAGATCACGGCCGGGGCGGGCGGCACCGAAAGCAACGACTGGGCTTCGATGCTCATGCGCATGTACCTGATGTGGGGCGAAAACTTCGGTGCCAAGATCCGCGAACTCAACTACCAGGAAGGCGACGTGGCCGGCATCAAGACCGTTACCCTGGAATTTGACGCCGAGTACGCTTTCGGTTACCTCAAGGGCGAAAACGGCGTACACCGCCTGGTGCGCATCTCGCCTTTCGACGCAGCAGCCCGGCGACACACCTCGTTCGTCTCGGTGTACGTGTATCCCCTGGTGGACGACACCATCGAGATCCACATCAACCCGGCGGACATCACCTGGGATACGTTCCGCTCCTCGGGAGCCGGCGGCCAGAACGTCAACAAGGTAGAAACCGGCGTACGCCTGCACCACGCCCCTTCGGGCATCGTGATCGAAAACACCGAGACGCGTTCCCAGTTGGAGAACAAGGAAAAAGCGATGCAGCTGCTCCGCTCGCAACTCTACCGCATCGAACTGGAAAAACGCCAGGCCAAACGCGCGGAGATCGAAGCCGGAAAGATGAAGATCGAATGGGGTTCGCAGATACGCAACTACGTCCTGCAGCCCTACAAACTGGTCAAAGACCTGCGCACCGGGTACGAAACCTCGGATACTGACGCCATCCTCTCGGGCAGGATCGACGATATGCTCAAGTCGTACCTGATGATGATGGGCCAGAAAGACGCCGAAAAAGCGGACGAAAGCCCGTTTTAAGGTGCCTTTCCCCGACCTTCTTCCCTGCTCCCGGGCAAACCCGAAGGGTGCCGAAAGGCACCGACCCTTTTCCGCTTCGGCTGTTTGTCTCCGGGCGGGATGAACGTAACAAAATCCGACAAAAAACGAAAAACATGACATACGACGAACTTTTTGCACAGATCCGCCGGAAAAAGAGTTTCCTGTGCGTAGGATTGGACCCGGACGTGCGCAAACTCCCCGCTTGCCTGAAGGAGGCGCAGGAGCCCTTGTTCGACTTCTGCCGCGCCATCATCGACGCTACTGCACCCTACTGCGTGGCCTACAAGCCCAATACCGCCTTCTTCGAATCGTGCGGAGCGGCCGGATGGCAGGCTTTGGAAAAGACCGTCGCCTATCTCCGTACCCACTACCCCGACGTATTGACCATCGCCGACGCCAAGCGCGCCGACATCGGCAATACTTCCGCTATGTACGCCCGGACATTTTTCGAGACGATGGATTTCGATGCGGTAACCGTAGCTCCGTACATGGGGAGCGACTCGGTGGGACCGTTCCTGGAGTTCGAGGGCAAGTGGGTCGTGCTGCTCGCCCTGACCTCCAACGCCGGCGGGGGCGATTTCCAGCTCTCCACGCTGGCCGGCGGAGAGCCCTTGTATCGGAAAGTGCTCGAAACGTCCCGGCAATGGGCCTCGGCCGAGCGGATGATGTACGTAGTGGGCGCCACGAAAGCCGAATACCTTTCCCAGGTGCGGGAAGTCATCCCGGATCATTTTCTGCTGGTGCCCGGCGTCGGGGCGCAGGGTGGCAGCCTGGAAGAGGTATGCCGACACGGGATGAACAGCCATTGTGGGTTGATCGTCAACTCTTCACGCGGCATCATCTACGCTTCTTCCGAAAGCGATTTTGCACAGGCGGCCGCCCGCGAAGCGGCAAAATTGCAAGCCTCGATGCAACGCGAACTCGAAAACGCCGCCCTAGTCTAACCCCTTTCATTTTTACCCCAGAAAACCATGCCGTTCGCTGCAGAAATCTACGAAGCAGGCGCCCGCATCGGGCTGTGGAACATCACCGAAAGCGAAGCGGCATTGCGCACCAGCATCACGCTTTCCCCGGCTTCGATGTCGCTGATCAACGGTTCGGGCAGCGCCAAGCGTCGGCGCGAACTGTTGGCGGTACGCTCCCTGATGCACCGGATGGGTATTTCCGACAACGACCTGTACTACCAGGACGAAAAGCCGATGCTGCGCAGCGGGCGTTTCATCAGCATTTCCCATTCGGGAACGATGGCCTGTATCGCCCTCTCGGCCGAAGGACCGGTGGGGGTCGACATCCAGGAGATCAAGCCCCGCCTGTCCATCGTGGTGCGCTGGCTCACCAAGTCGGCTCCGGATGCGGCAGGGCGCAACGTGAGCCTGATCCGTTCGGGACTTTTGTGGACAGCCCGCGAAGCGATGTTCAAACTCTCCGGTCGGGAGGGAGTCTCGATGCGCAGTTTCCATACCCGTTTGCCGGAAGGCGAAATAGGCGCCCAAGGGTGTTTCCCGGGATATTTGGACACCGGGACGGGGGCTGAAACGTTCCAGGTGCACTACCGCGTATTGGAAGGCTATGTCCTGGCCGTGGCTTTCCCCACACAAGCGGTCGAAGCGGCGGAAGACGCCACCGATCTTTAAGCTGCCCTCCCCTTGACTGAAGACAGCAGGGCGAGATTCCGACCGGGAACGTCCCCGGTCGGAAAATTCAGAAAAATATCCGATCGCATGAATCGTCCGGACGAAAAAGAAAAAATCCAAGAGATGGCCCCCGAGAAAGTTTCCGCGGGCTTTGTCGGTTTTCTGCGCCATCCGAATGAAAACCTCAAGGCGGACTATCGTCCCGGAGGACTGCTGAGAACAGTTTGCTGGTGGGCGGGGGTTCAGGTTTTCTTCGCGATAGCCATGGCGCTGCTGATCACCTTCGACCTGGGCCAAGGGGGTGCGGAGACCTCCCGTTCGTCGATGCCCCCGGAAGGCGTCTCCGCCAAGGCTTTCCTTTGGCTGCTCATCTTTCTTCCCCCGGTGTTGGAGGAGTTCCTGTTCCGTTACCCGCTTCGCCGTACGCGCTGGGCACTGACCTTCTGGAGCACAGTAGCGGTTTACCTGCTGGTCTCGGCCCTGGTGGGTGTACGGGGCATCGAACCACAAGGCCTCCTCTGGCGTTTGGCTCTGGGTGGGGCCGTCGGTTTGGCTGTGGGGCTGGGCGGCTGGCGGTACGCGCTGAAGATAAACTTCGGGGGGTTGTTTTACTTCTCGGCGGCGGTATTTGCCCTGCTGCACTTGTCCAACCTGCATGGGGAGGACTTCCAGTGGATTTACCTGCCGTACTTGTTGGTTTACACGCTGGACAAATTTGCTTCGGGTATGGTGTACGGATACGCGCGGATGCGCCACGGCTTCGGGGCGGCCGTTGTCCTGCATGTGCTCTCCAACCTGTTTTTCGTCATATAGTTCGATGTTCAATAAACCCGGCACAATCCTTGTCGAAAACTACATTTAACCCCATGAATTCGGCTCTGCTTTTACGCATCGTACATCGGTTGGCAAAGGCTATCTCGTTCGCTATTTGCCTATTCTTCTGTACTTGTTCGGCAAAGGGGGCGTTGCTTCCGGAGCATGCCAATGATACGATCCGAGACGGAAAAACCGTTTTCCTTGATTCGTTGTTGCGTGCAGTTTACTCCGAAGACCAGAATGTACGCATCGGCTTCGAAAGAGTCATCGGGAGCAACCATGCCGACAGCATCCTTGCGTTCTCTATGCGCATGGAAGAGGTCGATCGCCATTGTCAGGAAATCGTTTTCCCTATTTTGGATACTCTCGGTATTCCCGACGGACTTTCCGAACGTTCTTACGACGCTCTCTTCCTGGTGGTACAGCATGCCGATGCGGAAGCCCAACATAAATATTTTCCCATCTTTCGCTCTGCTGCTGAAAAAGGTCTCGTGTCCCCATCCGATGTCGCCACCATGCAGGACCGTATCCTGATGCGGGAAGGACGGCTTCAGATATACGGCACCCAGACGTTTACCTCGCAAAAAATTCTCCTGGACCGAAACGGAAACGTCTCTTCGGATGCCGAAGGGAGTGCCATATACCTTTGGCCCGTATCCTCGCCCGACAGTTTGGACATCCGAAGAGCCAAGGTCGGTCTTCCTCCGATAGAGGAATACTTCGCCATATTTCAAGAAGCCGGCATGGAACTTATCTGGGACCGTTCCCTTACCGTAGAAAAGGCCCGGGCTCTTCGCTAAACCTGGTTATCATCGTTTTCCCGGGGATTTTTTCGCAAGAACAGTTTTTTACAATTTCCTCCTGTCCCGAGTTTGTTTGGCTTTGCTTATCTTTTGATAAGACAAGA
>DVLY01000147.1 GCA_018715295.1 Candidatus Merdimorpha stercoravium
AAAAGCTGTATCGCTAACTGTTCGCTGCGGGGGCGAAAAACTCAACGGGCCACCAAACCGCCGTCCACCAAATAATGGCCACCGGTGCAAAAACTCGAAGCCTCCGATGCCAGGAAATAGACCACCTCGGCCACTTCTTCAGGACGGCCGGCTTCCCCCCGGGCATACAGATTGTTTTCCTCGCGCCAGTAATCCTCGACCGAGCAATGGTTCACCCGGGCAAAATCCCGGAACAGGTTGTCCACCAGCGGGGTGCGGATCGTCCCGGCGCAAACGGCATTGACCCGGACGTTCTTCGGTCCCAGATCGATGGACAAACTGCGGGTAATCTGCCCCAAAGCCCCCTTGGTCAAACCGTATGCAAAACTGTTCGGCTTGCCGACGAACCACTGGTCCGAAGCGTTGATCACCACCGTACCTCCACCACCTTCAATGATATGCGGGACAGCCTCCCGCAGGGTATTGACCGTGCCATAGATGTTGGTCTGGATCATCAAGTCCAATTCCTCGTCCGAAATATCGAGCAGCGTATTGCAGCGGTGGATACCGGCATTGGCTACCACGCTGTCCAAACGGCCGAAAGCCTTCACCACGGCTTCTACCGCGCGGTGAATATCCTCCCTGCAACGGGTATTCCCCTGGACGAACACCAGACGATCGCCCGCCTGCACAGAGGCTACCAGTTTTTCAGCTTCCGGTACATTGATGTCCATGAAACCTACATTCCATCCCTGGCCGATAAATTTCTTTACGCAAGCGGCTCCTATTCCGGTCGATCCGCCGGTGATAAACACGGTTTTCTTCTCTGTTTTTTCCATTTCCGATAATATAACACTTAAATATTCGCTCCGGCCTTTCTTCACCCTGGCCTTCGCCGAACCAAAGATACGAATCTCTTTTGCTCAACAATATCCCTGCCGCAAATAAATACAGGCAGGCGTGTCGGGCAAAGCCCGACACGCCTGCCTGCTTGCCCTCCCCCGGCGAAAGGAAAGGGGTAACGGGATTTACTGGAGTTTGTGCAATTTCTTGAGTTCGAAAGCCACCAGGATCCGGAAGATCCCGAAAGCCAGCAAAGCGCATCCGACCATCACCACAACGGTTGCAGCACCTGCTGCCGGCACCATCAGGATACCGATGGCAAAGAGGACTGCCAGGATGGCCAATGCGAGCGACCAACCCCAGTTGGGGGCGCCGTAACGGCGTAAATCGGTTGCATGACCGATGCCCGAAAAGCCCCGGAACAACAGCCAGAAAGCCAAAACATACGACAACACCGCCATACTCAACTCCGGAGAAGCTACCAGGAAGATACCGATCAGCAGGTCGATAATGGCACTCGAAAGGTACCACCCCCAGTTGGCCAAAAGATGCCGGTTGCCCAAAGCGAAGATGACTCCGGAGAGGCCGCTAAGGAACATAAACACACTGAACACGATACTTATCGCCACATAACTTGCCAGCGGATTGGCGAAAAGCCAAATGGCCAGAGCGATGTACAAAACTCCCAACAACAGGGACAGCCACCAGTTGCGGACGGCCGAGTTCAAAGACTCAACAAATGTTTTCATAGATTTTAGGTATTAAAATAGGGTTTATTTTTTGATCCTCCGGCGCCTTCCCCTTTCCGGAGAGGAAAAACATCCGCCGTTGGAATTTGTAGGAAAGGTACAACTTTTCTTTCGAAAGAAAGCAATCCATTCCCATCAATTTTTTCTATACCCATCCCGAAGTGTTCCGCAGTCGCACCGAAAGAGACAGCCCGGATATTTTCTCCCCGGCGGCGTATTTTTTCCCGGCCGAATGCGTACCTTTGTGTCTCGACAAACTTATCCGCCAACGCATCATGGACATGATCTTTATCCAACTGGCCTCCTCGCTGCTCAACCTGCCCGCCGCCACCGCCGAACTCCAGGCCAACGCTCCGGTACAAAACATCGACATCGTCAACTGGGAACAGTTCGACTACCACCCGAAAGTAACCTTCCAGGCCGGGTGGAACCAGGACGGGCTTCTGCTGCATTTCCACGTGGAAGAACAGCACATCCTCTCCGCGCACACCACCCTCGAAGCCCCGGCCTACCAGGACAGCTGCGTCGAATTCTTCTACTCACCCACCGGCGACGGCAGCTACTACAACCTGGAGATGAGCTGCACCGGATCGCTCCTGTGGCATTACAAGACGGCCGACGGCCAAAAGACCACCTTCGGCGAAGAAGACCTGAAAAAGATCGTGATCGAGACCTCGCTGCCCAAACACACCCTGATCGACAACCGCGAGGGCGGCTCGTGGGAACTCACCGTGTTCATCCCCGCAGAATGCCTCCCCGAGGGCTTCCTGAAGAGCGGCCGGGAATTCACCGCCAATTTCTACAAATGCGGCGACAATACCGTACAAAAACACTACCTCACCTGGGCGCCGATCGACACGGAAAAACCCAGCTTCCACCAGCCTCAGTGCTTCGGAAAGATCACCTTGCAGTAACCTTCCCGCCTGATGAAACGAACCGCATCCCTCTTGCCGCTTTTGTGCCTTTCGGCCCTGTTTTTCTCCTGCCGACACGGACAAGGCGACGCTTCCGAAGGTTTTGCCTCGGCCGAGCTGCTCGCTCCCGACAGCATCGCGATCGGACAAATCCTCCAGCCTACGGCATGGAAAAACTCGGGAGACAAGGCCGTGCTGCTCTCGCAGAAGACCGACAGCGCCTTTTTCGTATACCGCCTGCCGACGTTCGAGTATCTCTACTCGTTCGGGGCAAAGGGCGAAGGGCCGGACGATTTCTCCTTTCCTTTCCTGCGTACCGAAACCGCAGACGAACAGGAGTTTTCCGCGCTGGACCTGATGAAAAACATCCGGCACTTTTACACCCTGGGAGACACCGCGGCATGCAAGACCGGAAGCGACACCTACGGCGAAAGACTCTACAATGTACTCTTCCCGGTAAATGACTCCGTCTTCCTGCGAGAGAACAGCGACATCTCGGGGGATTATCTCCTGTCGTACTACTGCACCGTTACCCCCGAAGGGGAAACGATCGACTCGATCATCCCTCTGTCCCATACCAAATCGTTCCGCATCGCGCGCTCCAAAGAGACGATCAGCATCCACGGGACGATCTACAACAGCCCCCGTTTGGCATACCGGAATGGACGGCTGGCCATCTTTTATTCCGACCTGCGCCGCACGGACCTCTTCGATATCACTCCGCAAGGCCGCTTCGTCTTGTGCAGCAGCACCGGCGACGCCAGTACCCGGGAGCAGATCAACGCCATGGACCTGGAGAACCTCGAAAAGGGATACACCGTCTGCGCCATACAGGGAACCCCGGATCACATCTATCTCCTGTGTGCGGACTTC
>DVLY01000148.1 GCA_018715295.1 Candidatus Merdimorpha stercoravium
TGCGGGAAAACGGACTGCCTCCCTTTGTCGTGAAAGACATGTCGCCCAAAGAAAAATCCCGAAGGGAAAACCCTTCGGGATTTTTCTTTGGACGAACATGTGCGGCGGAGCGTCAGTAGTCCCGCTCGCCCTGCACGTACAGGGTCGAGTTGGTAACGTTGACATCGATGCCCCGGTCGAGTTGTGAACAATAGACCTCGACCGGATGCGGATTGGCCACTTCTACCGGCATGGGATTATTGTCCGGAATGATCCGGGTTTCGGCCACCACTTCCTTGCTGGACAACTGAAGGAGGATGAGGTGTCCGGTATAGATGACGTTTTTCACGAAGAAAACCTCGTCTTTCGGCGAAATGACCTGTTCTCCCACGCGGGGAACGACCGAGGTGGGGAGTGAAAACTCCTTGCCCAGTTCATCGATGCACGTGATCACCAGCGTGGAGGGATGGGTGCTGAGCATGATGATAGGGGTCGGTTCCCGGTCGTAGCCGATACGTTTGACGATGTTTACATGCGTATCGGGCGGCAAACCCCATTCCTGGCGGCGTTTGGCCGCTATTTTTTCCAGTTCGGGGGTCATCAGGACCGATTCGCCGATGCGGGGCATCCCGCCCAGTTGCATCCGGATGCATTCCAGGTTTTCTGCCCGGTCGGAAAGGCCGATGCTTACTCTGACTTCTACCATGGTCTTATCGAGGTCGTTGCGGTGGGACGGCGGGTTACTGGGCAGCGGCTTGTTCCTCCGGGTCTTCCTTTTCCTTGGAGACCAGCGAGGCGCCTTGCAGCAGGTTGTACCAGTGGAAGAGCTTGCGGATGTGCGACGGATAGACGCGTTCCCGATCGTAGTCCGGCACGATGGCCTCGAAGTATTCCTTCAGTTGGGCATCCGAGGAGGCTTTGGCGTCCGGAGCCGGGCCGTTGTCTTCTTTTTCGGCGATGCGGCGCATGATTTCGCGCAAGGCGAGTTCTTCGCTCTGGGTGTACATCGAGATGTCGTTCAGCGAACTCATCGAGGAATTCAAAGAAGCCATCGTCCGTTTTCCTTCCGGAACGGATTCGACGATCACTCCGTTTTTCGTGTGGGAGAGGATCTTGTACAGACCCGGTTTGCCCGAGATGGCAATGATACCTTTGAGTTTCATCTTTTTGGTTCTTGTCGGTATGTTTTGTGATTATTTTCGATAGGGAAAATGCATCGCGTACTCGGTATGGACCTCGCCGTGGGCGATGCGTTGCAGGCGTTTCTGGATCACCCGTTTGGTAAGGGCGGACAGACGGTCGGTAAACACCACGCCCTCCAGATGGTCGTATTCGTGTTGGAAGATCCGGGCAGCCCGTCCCGAAAGGGTCTCTTCGTGCAGGTTCCACTGGCGGTCGTAGTAGCGCACGCGGATGTTTTGCGGGCGGAATACCTTCTCGTGCACCCCGGGAATGCTCAGGCAGCCTTCCTCGAAGCCCCACTTGTCGCCCCATTCTTCCAGTTTTTCCGGGTTGATGAATTCCCGGCGGAATCCCGCCAGGAAGTCCCGTTCCTCTTTGGGCAATTCCTCGTCCTGGGCAAACGGCGAACCGTCCACCACGATCACCCGCACGGAACGGCCCACCTGCGGGGCAGCCAGACCCACCCCGTCGGCCGCATCCATCGTCTCGAACATATCGTCGATAAACGCATCCAGTTCCGGATAGTCTTTGTCGATCTCTTCGGCCCTTTTCTTGAGAACAGGTTCTCCGTAGGCCATAATCGGAAGTTTCATATCGTCTTTTGTCTTTTTTGTATTCTTTTTCGCTTTTTCTCTTGTTGCCCCTCTTTTCTCTCGGGCTTTCTTTCGCGCGCTTTTCCCCGCCCCTTCTTCCCTGCATTCGAGATGCCGGCATCCAAGCCGGAAAAGGGCCCAGCTGCCGTTTACCGGCGGCGGGACTCCATGTAGTCGCGCAGGATCAACGCCGCGCTGGTGCGGTCCAGCACGCCTTTTTCCTGGCGGCGGCTTTTCGGCATCCCGCTCGCAGCCAGATCGCGTGCCGCGATGCGCGAGGTGAAGCGTTCGTCGTACCGCTCCACCGGAATGTTCCCCGGCAGCGTCCGTTCGAGGCGGCCGATGAAATCCCGGATGGCACCTTCGACCTCTACCGGTGCCGCGCACGAGTACGTATGGCGGGGCAGCCCCACTACGATGGCCTCCACGTCGTTTTCCCGGCAGTAACGTTCCAGAAACGCCACGGCCTGTTGCGGAGGCAAGGTGCACAGGGGCGAAGCGATGATCTGCAACGGGTCGCTTACCGCGATGCCCGTGCGCTTTTCCCCGTAGTCGATGCCGATCAGGATGCCCATACTCGGGTGCAAAATTAGCGTTTTTTACCCTCGGGCGGCAAATTTTTTCAGCCGCTGGTACAGTTGGGCCGTAGGCAGCCCCACCACGTTGTGGTACGAACCCTCGATGGAAGCGATGTGCGTCTCCCCGATCCATTCCTGGATGGCGTAGGCCCCCGCTTTGTCCAGGGGCGAGAAGCGGGACACGTAGTACCGGATGTCCCGGGGGTCGATGGGCAGGAACGTGACGCGGGTGGCGCAGCAGAACGACTCTTCGTCCGTAACGCTGCGCAGGGTAACGCCGGTGAGTACCTCATGCGTGCGTCCGGAAAGCGCCCGCAGGGTCGCCTCGGCTTCCTGCTCGTCGCGGGGTTTGCCCAGCGGGCGGCCGTCGGCCCATACGAGGGTGTCGGCTCCCACGATGATCTCCTGCGGGGCGAGGGGACCGGCGGCGCGCGCTTTGAGCCGGCTGAGGTATTGCACGATCTCCCGCCCGTCGGTCAGCGTGTCGGGGTAGTGTTCCCGGACATCCCCGGTGCGGGCGAGGAACGGGACGCCCAGTTTTTCGAAAAATTCGATCCGCCGGGGCGACGTGGAGGCCAGTACCAGCGTCCGCCCTTTCAAGGCTTCGGTCAAACTATTTTCTGTTGCGGGGGTAGCCATTTCTTTGTCTTTTTCGCAGGTTCGCATGGGGAGTTATGCGTTGAACCCCTCGAAATCCTCCCCGTACCATTTCCCTTGGGCCTTGAGCACCTGTTCCACCACATCCCGCACGCAGCCCGCCCCGCCCGGCAGGGGGGAAACGTATTTGGCTACGGACAGCACATCCTGGCAGGCATCCGCCGGGCAGCAGGGCAGGCCGACGGCTTTCATCGGGTCGATGTCCGGCACGTCGTCCCCCATGTAGAGCATGTCCTCGAGCGGGATGCCGTACCCGTCGCGGTATTCGAGCAGTTTTTCCAGTTTGGAGGTGGAGTTGAGTACGATGTCGGTGATGCCCAGTCGGTTGAATCGGGTCAGGATCGAGTCGTCCCTCCCGCCGGTGATGATGATGATCTTCAGTCCCCGCCGGGCGGCCAGTTGCAGGGCAAAACCG
Organism: Candidatus Merdimorpha stercoravium; assembly: GCA_018715295.1. GTDB lineage: Bacteria > Bacteroidota > Bacteroidia > Flavobacteriales > UBA1820 > Merdimorpha > Merdimorpha stercoravium. Next base: position 3,405 of record DVLY01000148.1, read on the forward strand.
TCCTTGACGTTCATCCTGCGGACGAATTCCCCGGTGGGGAATACCGTTACCATGCCGTCGGTCATCACTCCGTCCACATCGAAGACCAAAGCCCGGATGCAGCCCAGAAGGTCCTTGTAGTTTTCCGTGTCCATAGCCGAGATTTTTTGCCGTGGACAAAAGTACGGATAAAACGGCGAACTTTAATACATTTGCACCGAGTCCCACCACGAATCGCAAAGAACCGATGTACACCCTTACGGCAATAACCGGCCCCACGGCCAGCGGAAAGACCGCCCGTGCGATCGAGATCGCCCGGGAGCGCGGGGCGGAGATCGTCTCGTTCGACTCGCGGCAGTTTTACCGGGGCATGGACATCGGCACCGCCAAACCCTCGGCCGAGGAACTGGCCGTCGCCCCGCATCATTTTATCGGACACCTGCCCATCGACGCCCGGTACAGCGTAGGCGACTACGAACGGGATGCGCTGGCGTGCATCGCGCAGATTCGTGCGCGCGGTCGGGAAGTGGTGCTGGTAGGCGGATCGGGGCTTTACCTGGAGGCCATCGAACACGGTCTGGACCATATTCCCGACGTATCGCCGCAGGTGCGGAAACAGGTGGCGGAACTCGAAAAACGCGAAGGACTGGAGGCCTTGCAGCGCCTTTTGGCCGAGAAAGACCCGGCGTATTACCGCCAGGTGGACCTGAAGAATCCCCGCCGCGTGGCGCGCGCGTTGGAAGTGTGCCTTGCGAGCGGACAGCCGTATTCGTCGTTTCGGGGAACGGGCCGAGTGGAGCGCCCTTTCCGGGTGGAGCGCATCAACCTGGAACTGCCCCGGGCGGAACTCTACGCCCGGATCGACGCCCGGGTGGACCGGATGATGGAACAGGGTCTGCTTCGCGAAGTGGAATCGCTCTTGCCCTACCGGCATTGCAACGCGATGCAGAGCGTGGGGTATCGTGAATTTTTCGACTACTTCGACGGGCGGATTTTCCTGGAACAGGCCGTGGAGCTGGTCAAGCAGCATACCCGCAACTACGCCAAACGGCAGATCACGTGGTTCGCCCATCGTTAGGCGGGATTTTTCGCAAAAAAAAACGGCGCTTTTCGGGCGCGATCCCTTCTCCTTTTTGCTTCCTTTCGTTTCCCTTCCCGGTGTCTTAAGTGGAAAGTACGATGCCCCTTACCCGTTCGAAATGCCCCTGTGCGAGGTCCTGCGGGGCGATCAGAAAGACGAGCACGCCGAAATCCATGAAGTTGAGCTGGAAGTCCTCCCCGCTGAAGGAGTCCACTTGCAGAAGGATTTCCCAGTCCTCGAACGGCGGGTCCCAGGTTTCCCACTCGCGGTGCGTCGGGGGAGCAAACAGGGCGTGTTCGTCGCAGTAACGGCCGGAGGGTCGGCGGGAGAAGTCGATCCGGAGTTCTTCCGGACCGATCGGGCGGCCGCGGTCGTCGACCAGGACTACTCCCTCGAAATCCGTCGGGATGCCGGGCGAACCCACTTCGGGAAAAAAGAGGACTTTCACGTCTTCGGGTTCGCTGATGTATCCCGAGAGGCTGTCCCCGCCGTCGAACCGCCCGAGGTAGTGCTCGATCTTGGCGAAAAAGGACAGCAGCCCCCGGTGGGGCAGACGTCCTTCCGTGTCGTAGGGAGCCGCTTCCGACAGGTTTATCTGGCAGATGAACGTGTATTCGAACGGGTCGCCGTCCGCATCGGGAAAACACGGGTAGGGGTATCCTCGGGGCAGGTCGGGATGTCCCCAGAAGCGGCTGCCGCACAGGGGGACCCGTTCGGACGGTTTGGAGAGGGCCAGGTAGATCGGTTTCATGGCACGGCTTGTTTCCGAAGGCGTAACGGCGGGGGAAGGGCGGGGTCAGTCGAACATCACCCGGGGGTTCATCGCAGAGGGACTTCTCCAAGCGATGCCGTACTGCAGGCGCAATACTTGGGTCTTCGTACTCCAGTATGCGTGGCAGAATCCCATCCCGCGCGGGTATCCTTCGAGCAGTTCGGATACCTTTTCTTCCGCCTGGTCGATGATGCGTTCGTAAGCGGCGGTCCATTCGATGGGGTCCCGCAAGAGGTGTCCCGTTTGTTCGATGGCGTCGAATTCGCCCCGGTCGGCCCGCTCGATGTTGCGGCGGAGGAAGTCTATTTTCCCCTCGATGTCTTCGCTCTCTCCCAGTTCGTGCCCCTGCAGGGCTTCGATGCGGTGGAGCAGCGTCCGGTCGAATTCGAGCAGTTCGAGCTTCAGCCTCGGGTGCCAGGGCAAGGCGTCGAGCATCCTCGATACGGCCCATTGGAGGTTGGAGAGCAGGTGGTCGTATCCTTCGAGGTACCGGCCGATCCCGAGCAATTCTTCGGCCAGGGATGCGTTTTCCCATTCCCGGTCCTGGTTCTGGATGTTTCCTTCGGCGATCAGCACATCGCCGCAGCACACTCCCCAGTAGGCATCCAGGGTACTCGCTTTCCCGTCGCGCGGCAGGCCTTCCACCTCTTTACGCGCTTCTTTCAGCTCTTTTCGAAAATCTTGTTTCATGACGGTACAGGGTTGAGCGGTGTCTTTTCTGTCGGGAAGATCATTGCACGGCAAAGTTTTCCACCAGTTGCAACTCGTCGGTCGGTGGGGTTTCCTGATCGAAGAGCGGGCAGAAAACCGTCGTCTCGGTGCTTTGCTTGCCGTCGATGTCGATCGCGCTGTTGAGAACCATCTGGAGGAATTGGGCTTCGGAGAGTTTTTCGGCGTACATCCGGTCTACCAGTTCCTTGCATTCCTTGAGCGATTTGTTGCCGTAGCGCACCAGTTTGCCGTAGGCGATGGCATTGAGCCCGAGCGCAGGAAGCCCTACGAAGGCCGTCTTTTGCGTCACGGACAGTTTGATCAGCGTGGTCTTGAGTTCCTTGAGGTCTTCGAGGTTCCGCAGGCAGTAGGTGAGTTCGGCCGGGATGGACTCCAGGTTTTCCCCGCGCGTGGATTTCAGGGCTACCGCCTTGCAGACTTGCCCGGCGTTGGTCTCCAGGTAGTAGGTGTGTATCTCGTAAAAAGGACGGGTCTTTTCTATCATGCTTTCAACTTTGGAATAGGCGTTGGAGAATCCGATCAGGAAGTCGTCCACGCTCTCCTGTCCGGACGAGGTCGGGCGCTCCCATTTGTTTTCGATCGTCTTTTCGCTCCACGCGGGCTGGGTGATCACCGCTTGGGACAGCCGTGCCGCTTTGGGGATATTGAGCTCCATACGGTCCTTGGACAGTATGATGTCGTAGAAAATGTATTGCCCCGACCAGTTGTCGGTATTGGCCAGCCAGAACATCAACTGCTGGCACCCGTCGATGGGAACGGTGATGGTCTGGGGTTCCATCGTCTCGTACACGGTCAGCTGCGCCACCACTTTCTGGTCTGCCCCGATGAGCAGCGTCTCCTTGTAGTCGTCTGCCCGGATGTGGGGATGGCAGCAGGCCACGGTGAACGTTACGGTGTTGTATTCCCCGTAGGTGTTGAAAGCCGCGCAGGAGTTTTCCAGGGCTTCGCCGCCGGCAGCCAGCATCAGCAGCGCCGCCGCTCCGATCAGGGTGCTGCCCACCATCGCTCCGCCCACTGCCACGCCGCCGGCGACGAATGCCGAGCCGACCGCCGCACCGCCGAGCGCTCCGGCGACGGCACCGTCCGTACCGGAAAGCACGCCGTGGTCGAGCGAGAAGTGTACGCTGGTCTGGAGCATAAACCCTTTGTAGATGCGCTGCCCGTTCAGGTCGAAGTATTTCCGCTGGGTGGACCCGTCGTAGAAGATCTCATCGGCGGAGTCTTTCATCGGGCTCACGTAATGGATGTACGGCGCTCCGAGGTCGATCAGGTTCACCGTATGCGGGAAGTCCGGTTTGGGATGGACAAAGAGGTCGTTCTCGACAGGTTCGCCGCGGTAGACCACCAGGTCGGCAATGCCGAAGGCGGCCGCATCGAGCGTTCCCGACCCTTGGCTCTCGAAACGCAATTTCCGGCAGCGGTTCAGCGGGACGGTGTATTCCTGGTTGGGGTAGGTAGCTATCAGGGGCGTTTCGAGTACCAGCGAATCGTCGGCATATACCCGCAGCACGTCGTTGTTCATCGCCCAGCTCTTGCCTACGTATCCGGCGACGAAGCTCACGTAGTCGAATTCGTTCCCCAGGTCGAAGACGGCAAAGGAGCGCGTATCGTCGCTCAGTACGTTGGCCTTATTGTACAGGATGAACCCTTCGCTGAACTTCACCCCGCCCATCGAAAAGGTGATGTAGTCCGAGGTGCCGTCGAAGATCTGTTTTTCCGTTTGTGCCAGTGCGGAGTAGGGAGGAATGTTCGAGATGAGTTTGCACACGTCGGGCAGCGATTTGAGCCGGGGGTCGGGCGGGGCTGCCGTCTCGTTTTCCTCTTGCGGTTTTTCGCCCGCAGGATACGCCATGATGTGGGCGATGGCTCCGTACATCGACCCCGAGGACTGTTCGGAATGGAACGAGAGCATCTGGCATCCCGTAACATCCAGGGTTACCTGCTGTGCAATGTCGTCGTTGGACATTTCCTTCTCGTAGAGGATCTTCCCGTCCCCCTTGACCGTAAACCAACCGGAGCCTACCGCTCCCTCCGTGTTGTCGGTCGGGCCGATGAGGAAAGTCAAGGTCGAGTATTGGCCCCGCAGGTTGAAGTACGCCCAACCCGGGTTGTTGCCCACGATAGCCCGTTGCATGTCGGCCGCCAGGCCGTAGGGGTATTTCTGGCCGTTGATCTCGATGGCGGTTTCGTCGTCCGGGGTTACGCACGTCAGGCGGTAATTCTGGAAGTAGGGCTTGAGGTCTTTTACCAGTTCGATCGTCTTGGGGGCCGAGGTGATCGGGTTGCCGGTCTCCACAGGAGTTTGCCCGGCTGTCCACAACGTGGCTTCGGCCACCCCGATGTAGCCCCCGCCGGAGACCATGACGAATTTCAACTCGTTCACTCCTTTGATGTCCAGGGTGATGCGTTCGGGAATGCCGTAGGGGTAGATCACTTTGTCCAGGATCTTGCGCCCGTCGGCCAGCACGGTAAAGATGATCGGGTCGGTGGCGATGCCCGTGCCGCCGGCGCCCATGTTGAAGTTCTCATGGCCGAGGACGAACATCAACCGGTCGTATTTGCCTGCGAGTTGGAACGTAGCGTATCCCGGCGTATAGGGCCCTACCGAATGCCCGATCGTAAAGCCCCCGTACCAGGAAAGCCCGCCGCTCATCTCGATCTTTTTCGAGGAAGGCCCGGTGTATTTGTAGGCCGTATAGCAATGTTCATCGACGGGGGAGTGCAGGTTGACCAAGTATTTTACCTGTCCCGAAAGCCCGTTCCCCCCGAGCAGGAGGACGGTCAGCAGCAGGGTAAAGAAGCGTTTCATAGCGTGCTTATATTTTTTTGTGTCGTTCTGTTTTTCCGGATCAGGCCCACGCATCGTACCGCCCGTCCTGTTCGTCCAGTTCCTCGAAATCGAACGGCTCGTCGGCGTCGATCAGGCGCAGGGAGAGTCCGAAGATTCCCCCTTCGCCCTGCACCGCCACCTCGGTTTCGGGGCATTCGTCCAGGTGCAGCGCGTAGTGCTGGCCGGGGGAGCGCCCGCCCGGGGGACGGACGCAGAATTCGAATTCCAGCGCCGAACACCGCACCGGGATCAGTTCGGGCAAGGCAGCCTCCGGCAGGGAGAATCTGCGCAGGGCTATCGCATCGCATCCCGGGATGAGTTCGTCCCTGTCGTAGAACACCCTTTCCCACAGGCGAGCCTCCCGGCCGGTCGAGAGGATCACTTGCAGGATGTCCCAGTAATGCGTCGCCGTTGTCATCGCGTTATGGTTTCAAAGGTGTACCACCATTTGTGCCGCCCGTCGCGGGTATAGACGGGGGTGCGGTTCAGGGTGTTTTCTTCGACGGTATAGTTTTCGCCCGCGGTGGCGAGGACGACCCCCTGGGGAGCGAGTGTCTTTATCCGGACGGCTCCGTCCAGTCGTTCGGTCGGACTGTTCGGGAACAAGGCGCATCCCTCTGCCTGCGGAGCAAGTTCGACTTCTGCCTGTTCGCTGAAATGGGAGGAACTCCGGGTTACCTCGCATTCGTTTTCCCAAAAGTAGGTCGCTTTGAGTATTTTTGCCATCGCGTTTTCTTTTGTTTCCTCGCTTAAGGCAGGCTTTGCCGCTATCTGGACAACGCCCGAGGCAAGGTTTCCCGTTCCCGCCGGGACAGGGCCCTCAACTGAACGAATGTACAAAAAAGATTTAATTTAACAACTGTTAGGCAACAATACTCCGCAATTTTCTTTCGATTCTGCGTGCAGAGAGGCCTCAATAGTGTTTTTTATGCAAAATGGACAGCCCCCCATGCAGCAAGGGGAGAGGGGGGTAAAACAGTCAGTAAAATAGTCAGTATAAAAATAAATCGCTCTGTAAAACAAAGTTTTACAGAGCGATCTGTGATCCAACTGGGACTCGAACCCAGGGCCCTTTCATTAAAAGTGAAATGCTCTACCGACTGAGCTATTGGATCTACCGTTTTTGAAAATCGGTGCCCGAAACAGGACTTGAACCTGCACGTCCTAAAACGGACACAAGCCCCTCAAGCTTGCGTGTCTACCAATTCCACCATCCGGGCAGGGTATGGTGCTCGCCAATGTTTCCATTTGAGCGTTGCAAAGGTACGCCTTTTTTTCAAACTGCAAAGGTTTTTCCTCGGATTTTTTCCTTGGGCGTCCCATTCTTCACCCGGTCTGTTTCGATCCATTTCCAAAACCTTAAAATAAAGGCGTTAAAATTTCATTCCCTCGTCTTTATTGCCTAAATTTGCCGTGCATTTTTGCAAAATATCGGCAACTGTCTCACAGACAACTATCAATCAGTGAGTTAATCTTTCAAAAACTTCACAATAAATAACGATGAGTAGTAAAAAATTGTTTAGCGAATTCGCGCCCGTGTCCAAGGAGCAATGGATCGCCAAGGCTACCGAAGACCTCAAAGGCGCCGATTTCCAGAAGAAACTCGTATGGCGCACCTACGAGGGATTCGACATCCAGCCTTTCTACACGATCGAGGATCTGGAAGGCCGGGAACTGGTTACCAACCTCAACCGGGCTTTCGCTCGCGATGAAAACGCTACCGGCGCCCGTTCGTGGGTCAACTACACCGAAGTCCTGGTAGAGGACGAGGCCAAGGCCAACCAAACCGCTCTCGCAGACCTCGACGAGCGGGGAGCAGACGGTATCGTGTTCAACCTCAACGGCCGCGAGACGGTCGATCTCGAAACGCTGCTCAAGGGCATCGAGGTAGCTTGCTGCGCCGTTTCCTTCAAACAGGCCGGCTGCCCCGGGAAGTTTACCGAGGCGTACTTCGCTTACCTGAACGCCAAAGGCGTCGATCTGAACAAGGTAACGGGTTACCTCTACAACGACCCCATCGGCACGTGGACCACTACGGGCAAGGAACCTTGCTACAAATGCTTGGCCAAGGCCATCAAAGCCGCATCGGCCGCTCCGCACTTCTACGCACTGACCGTTTGCTCGGCTCCGTTCGTCAATGCCGGTTCCAACTACACCCAGGAACTGGCCTTCACGCTGGCCAAACTCACCGACTACATCGACAAACTCGAAGCGGAAGGTGTTACGGCCAAGGAGGTGTTTGAAAACGCAATGCCGCTGATGGGCATGAACACCGACTATTTCTTCGAGATCGCCAAGTTCCGCGCCCTGCGCGCCCTGTGGATCGAACTCGAAGCCCTGTACAATACCGGGTTGGATCCCAAGAGCGTCAAGATCGGTGCCGAATCGTCCGTATGGGCCGTGGCCAAATACGACCCGTATGTGAACATGCTGCGTTCCACCACCGAAGGCATGTCGGCCGTACTGGGCGGGGTGGATGCGCTGGCCATCGCCCCGTACGATTCGACGTTTGAACAGCCGACGTCGTTCTCCAACCGCATTGCGCTCAATATCTCCCACCTGCTCAAGGAAGAGAGCTACTTCGACAAGGTGGTCGATCCGGCGGCCGGTTCCTACTACATCGAAAACCTGACCGACACCCTGATCGAAAAAGCGCTCGAACTCTTCCGGGCTACCGAAGCAGCCGGCGGATTCGTCGCTCAGTTCGCTGCCGGGAACATCCAGCAGCAGATCGCCCAGGTGCGTCAGGCCAAACGTGCCGACATCGCCAAACGCAAACAGGCTTACGTGGGCGTGAACCGCTACCCGAACACCAAGGAGGTGCTGGAAGACCCGCAGTGCTGCGGCGGCAAGAAATGCCAGGCTCAGCCCGAAGGACTGGAGCTGCTTCCCTGCCAGCACGCGGCCAAACCGTTCGAATGCCTGCGTCAGCGCACCGAAATGTACGCCAAGGCCAGCGGACGTCGTCCGAAGGTATTCCTGGCCGGTTACGGCAATCCGGCCATGCGTACGGCCCGTGCAACTTTCTCCGGAGATTTCTTCGGGGTGGCCGGTTTTGAAATCCTGCCCGAAGGCGTCTATGCCGATGCGGCTACCGCCGGTGCCGAAAGCGCCAAGGCCGATGCCGAGATCGTGGTGATCTGCTCTTCGGACGACGACTACGTGGCTTCCGCTGCCGAGTTCGCTCGCGCTTTCAAGGCCGCTGCTCCCGATAAGATGCTCGTTCTGGCCGGTTATCCTGCCGATGTGGTGGAAGACCTCAAGGCTGCCGGAGTGGACGACTTCATCCATGTGAAGGTCAATGCTCTCGAAGCATTGAAGGGCTACCAGGAAAAACTGGGCATCCAGATCGATTAATCAAACGCAGGAATCAAAAAAACAAAGGAAAGTAAAATGAAACCCGATTTCTCTAAAATAAAAGCAGAAAATCTCAAGGTCAAGGACATGGCTTCGTGCGCATGCGAAGTATCCTCCGTCGAGCCTTGGGAAACGGCCGAGCACATCGAGGTCAAGCCGTGCTTCACCAAAGAAGACATCCAGGACGACGAGCAGTTGCACTATGCAGCCGGTATCGCCCCTTACCTCCGCGGACCGTACTCCACCATGTACGTACAGCGTCCCTGGACGGTGCGTCAGTACGCCGGTTTCTCGACGGCTGCCGAATCCAACGCCTTCTACCGCCGCAACCTGGCTGCCGGACAGAAAGGTCTGTCGGTGGCTTTCGACCTGGCTACGCACCGCGGTTATGATGCCGACCACCCCCGTGTAGTAGGCGACGTGGGCAAGGCCGGCGTGTCCATCTGTTCGGTAGAGGACATGAAGGTGCTCTTCGACGGAATTCCTCTGGACAAGATGTCCGTGTCGATGACCATGAACGGGGCCGTGCTGCCTATCCTGGCGTTCTACATCGTAGCCGCCGAGGAATCCGGCGTAAAGCAGGAGCAGCTCTCCGGTACCATTCAGAACGACATCCTCAAGGAGTTCATGGTGCGCAACACGTACATCTATCCCCCGGCTCCTTCGATGCACATCATCGGCGATATTTTCCGCTACACCTCGGAGCACATGCCCAAGTTCAACTCGATCTCCATCTCCGGATACCACATGCAGGAAGCCGGCGCCACCTCGGCCATCGAGATGGCCTACACGCTGGCCGATGGTTTGGAATACCTGCGCACCGGTATCAAGGCAGGCCTGACGGTCGATCAGTTCGCACCGCGTCTGTCGTTCTTCTGGGCGATCGGTATGAACCACTTCATGGAAATCGCCAAGATGCGCGCCGCCCGTATGCTGTGGGCCAAGATCGTAAAACAGTTCGATCCGAAGAACCCCAAATCCATGGCCCTGCGTACGCACAGCCAGACTTCCGGTTGGTCTCTCTCGGAGCAGGACCCGTTCAACAACGTAGCCCGTACGGCCATCGAAGCCATGGGCGCCGCCCTGGGTCATACCCAGTCGCTGCACACCAACGCGCTCGACGAGGCTATTGCCCTGCCGACGGACTTCTCGGCACGTATTGCGCGTAACACCCAGCTCTACATCCAGGACGAGACCAACGTATGCCGCGTGGTCGATCCTTGGGCCGGTTCCTACTACGTGGAATACCTCACCGACAAGATCGCTCGCGAGGCATGGGACTTGATCCAGGAAGTGGAATCCCTCGGCGGTATGGCAAAGGCCATCGAAACGGGTGTGCCCAAGATGCGTATCGAGGAAGCTGCCGCCCGCAAGCAGGCGCGCATCGACTCGGGCAAGGAGACCATCGTGGGGGTAAACAAGTACTTGACCGACGAACCTTCCAACATCGAAATCCTCGAAGTGGACAACACCGCTGTACGCACTTCGCAGATCGAACGTCTGAACCAGATGCGTGCCACGCGCGACGGCGAAGCTGTCAAGAAAGCCTTGGCCGCCCTCACCCAGGCTGCGCGCGACGGACAGGGCAACCTCTTGGAACTCTCGATCAACGCCGCTCGTGTACGGGCTTCGTTGGGTGAGATCTCCGATGCCCTGGAGGAAGTATTCGGACGTCATAAAGCAATCGTTAAAACCATTTCCGGAGTGTATTCAAAAGAAGCTCAAAACAACTCGACCTTCCAGGAAGCCAAAGCAATGGCCGACAAGTTCGAGGAGATCGAAGGACGCCGTCCGCGTGTGATGGTGGCCAAGATGGGTCAGGACGGACACGACCGCGGAGCCAAAGTGGTGGCCACTTCGCTGGCCGACATGGGCTTCGACGTGGACATGGGCCCGTTGTTCCAGACGCCGGAGGAAGTAGCTCGTCAGGCTGCCGAGAACGACGTGGACATGGTCGGCGCTTCGTCGCTGGCTGCCGGACACAAGACGCTGATCCCGCAGCTGATCGAGGAACTCAAGAAACTCGGTCGCGAGGACATCGTGGTGTTCGCCGGGGGTGTGATCCCGCCCAAGGACTACCAGTACCTCTACGACCGCGGTGTAGCCGCCGTGTTCGGACCGGGTACCAAGGTGCCTGAATGCGCCAAGAAGATGCTCGGCATCCTGCTCGACGCACGCAAGTAATCCTCTTTAGGAAAAGTCCAGGCAAGCGTGCCCGGCCGAAAGGCCGGGCAC
>DVLY01000149.1 GCA_018715295.1 Candidatus Merdimorpha stercoravium
CCGAATCCTTTGCTTATCCCGAAAAAATGTCGTTACTTTCGTCCGAAACGAAAACCCGCCACCGAGATGGAAGAGAAAGAAAAAACGGAAAAACAACCCTTGGCCATCGTGCGCGACGACCCCTGGCTCGCCCCCCACGCACAGTACCTGGAAAACCGCTTGGAGTGGTACCGCAAGCACATGCGCTTTATCGAAGAGCATTGCAACGGCCTGGGGTATTTCGCCAGCGGGCACCGCTACTTCGGGTTCAATTACGACCCGCAGAAGAAAGGCTGGTGGTTCCGCGAATACGCTCCCTCGGCGCAATCGGTAAGTCTGATGGGAGACTTCAACGGGTGGGACGCGGAGAAAAACCCGCTCACGCGCCTGGAAAGCGGCACCTGGGAAACCTTCCTGGACGAGAACACCTACCGGGAACGCCTCACCCCTTTCTCCAAGGTAAAACTGCGCATCGTCTCGGACAACGGCGCCCTGGACCGTATCCCGGCCTACATCCGCCGGGTGATCCAAGACCCGGAGACGTTCGATTTCGCCGGACAGTTCCTCCCCGAGAGCAGCTTCCGGTGGGAGAACCCGGGCTTCCGCCTGTCGGAGGACTTCACCCCCTTGATCTACGAAGCGCACCCCGGCATGGCTACCGAAGACGGGCACGTGGGCTCGTGGCGCGAATTTGCCGACACGGTCCTGCCCAAAATATCCTACCTGGGTTACAACACCCTGCAACTGATGGCCGTACAGGAGCACCCGTATTACGGATCGTTCGGGTATCATGTATCCAATTTCTTCGCGCCTTCCTCGCGCTTCGGCACGCCCGACGACCTGCGCTACCTCATCGACACGGCACACGGGATGGGGATCGCAGTGGTGATGGACCTGGTACATTCCCACGCGGTGAAAAACCGGGCGGAGGGACTCTGCGAATTCGACGGCAAACGCGAACTCTACTTCGTGGACGGTCCTTCGGGCAATCACCCCGGATGGGATTCCAAACTGTTCGACTACGGCAAGATGTACGTCCAGCAATTCCTGCTGTCCAACATCGCCTACTGGATGGAGGAATTCCGCTTCGACGGATTCCGCTTCGACGGGGTAACCTCCATGCTGTACTACCACCACGGCAACCAGGCCTTCGACAGTTACGACAAGTATTTCGGCAAGGACACCGACAATTCGGCCGTGCTGTACCTCCAGACGGCCAACACCCTGATCCGTTCGCGCTACCCCACTGCCCTGTCCATCGCCGAAGACATGAGCGGGATGCCGGGAGCCTGCCGCCCGGTGGAGGAAGGGGGACTGGGCTTCGGCTACCGCCTGGCCATGGGGCTTCCGGACTACTGGATCCGCCTGCTGCGCGACCGGCGGGACGAGGACTGGGACATGGAGCAGATGTACTACACGCTGCTCAACCGCCGAAGGGGCGAAGCGAACATCGCCTACGTGGAGAGCCACGACCAGGCGTTGGTGGGAGACAAGACGGTCGCATTCTGGCTGATGGACAGCCACATGTACACCTCGATGAGCGTCTTTACGCCCGACCCGGTAATCGACCGGGGGCTGGCACTGCACAAGATGATCCGCCTGGTTACCCTTTCCCTGGGCGGGGAAGGCTACCTCAACTTCATGGGCAACGAATTCGGCCATCCGGAATGGATCGACTTTCCCCGGGAGGGCAATGGCTGGAGCACGAAGTACGCCCGCAGGCAGTGGAGCCTGCCGGACACCGACCACCTGAAGTACAAGTTCCTGCGCGAATTCGACCGGCGGATGATCGGCTTCGAGAAACAAACCGGACTGCTCCGGTTGCCTTTCCCCCGCCTACTCAACGCCGACCAAACGAACAAGGTACTCATCTTCTCCCGCGGGAAGTACGTATTTCTCTTTTCGTTCTCGCCGCAAAAATCGATCGAGGACTACGAATTTTTCGTGCCGCAAGGCGGCAATTACCGCATTGTCTTTTCCTCGGACGACCCCGAAACGGGCGGTTTTTCCCGGGTGCGGGAAGGCTACCGCTTCACCTCCTTCGAGAAGGACGGCGTGGACTTCCTGAGCGTTTACCTGCCCTCGCGCATGTGCATGGTGCTGGAGCGGGTCGGCGATGCCCCGAAGAAAAAGGCCCGCAAAGGGAAGTAACCGCTCCTTCCCTGCTCGTCCTTCGTTCGTCCCTCGCGCAACCCTTGCGGCCGGACGGTGCGGGCAAAAACGCGTTCGCCGCGCATCCTTGCAGGATGCGCGGCGAACGCTTTATCGGGAAAACGGGCAGGACTACTCCTCTTCCTTGTTGCGAAGGCTCTGCACATAGATGGCCTTCACTTTCTGCTGGCGTTTTACCACGGAAGGTTTGTTGAACTGCTGACGGGCGCGGAGCTGTTTCATCGTGCCGGTCTTGTCGAATTTTCTTTTGAAACGTTTGAGGGCTCTTTCGATCGCCTCGCCTTCTTTTACGGGAATAATAAGCATTGGTTTATCGTTTTTTTTCGTGAATAACTGTTTTATCGAATCGTTGTCGCAAAAGCCGTACCCCTCGGGGAACGTCCTACTGCACACTGACTGAAAATATGTAACTTTCCTTCTTTTTCCGGACTTGTTGGACAACGACCTCCTTTAGACTTCTCTTTCGGTTCTCTTTCACTTTCTTAGCGAGGGCAAAGATACGCTTTTTCTTTCAAACGGAAACCACGCCCCGCTCCCTTTTTTTCAATAAACTTCGTGGTGGATCTTGCCCGGATCGAAATTGTCCTTCGGGCGAGCCTCCCGCGCCGGATACCCCACCGGGATCACGCACAGCGAATCGTAACTGCCCGGCAGCCCGCACAACTCCTTGACCACATCCATCCGGTCGCGATACGGATACGTGGCCGTCCACACCGCACCCAGCCCCAGCGCATGAGCTGCCAGCAGGATATTTTCCGCCGCCGCCGAACAGTCCACGTACCAGTACGGCGACTTGGTCCGGTCGGCGCAAACGGCAATGGCCACGCGGGCCTCGCGCAACATCTTGGCATACGGCAAACGCTCGGCCATCTCGTCGAGGATTTCCCGGCGGGTGAGCACGACAAAGTCCCAGGGCTGGCCGTTTTTCCCCGAAGGAGCGGCCATGCCGGCCTCGAGGATCGCTTCGAGTTTTTCCGGTTCGACGTCCTGATCGGTGTAGCTGCGAATACTTCTACGGGTCAGGATGTTCTCGATCGCCGGGTTTTGCGCGTACTGTTTTTCCATCTTTTTCAACGCTCGGTTTTGAGGGTGTCAAAGTTAAGGTAAAATCGCAAATACTCGTCCTTGCTGTGCGGAAAATATTTCAGTTCCCGCAAAGTATCGTAGCACGGTACCGCGCCCCGCCTGCTACGGTACTCGACGATGCTGCGGGCAAACAACCGGGAGATGTACGGGTGCTCGGCCAGCAAACGTTCGCTGTCCATATTGACATCATAGCGTACCAGAGCCGTCGTATCGAAATCCGCATACCGGGAGAAGCGTCGCAGCGCTACCGAATCGGCGGCAAAGATCCCGCACAACTGGTCGGCATCGACAAAACCGCCGTAGCGAATGCGCCCCTGGAAGAGTTTCTCGGCCAAGGCTTCGTCGAGTGCCGCATGCGCCCGCAGGCGTTCCAGCGAAGCACGATTGAGGTCCACCCGGGAGAAATCCCGTGCCACTTCTTCCTCCTGCAACTCCTCCATCCGGATATAGGGCAAAAGCCGGGCGAACATGCTGTCCGAGACCGCATAGCACTGCGAGAACTGCTCGGGCGAAGAAAACCGTCCCCCGACCGCGGCCCGAAAGCGCAGGATGGTGCGCGTCTGGGCGGGAGAGAACCCCAGCAGGACGAAATCGGAAGAATCCGCCGAAGATGGGTCGAAATAAAACAGCGTATCCGCGCGGAAGACAGAGCGTCCAAGCACTGAATCCGCCGGAAGGACTTCTACCCGGAGGGGCTCCCGGCGGCCATCCTTCACCGCAACGGCACCCACCAAGACCAGCAGGAGGAGCACCAGAACGATCATCCCCCGCTGCTGGGCGGCGGTTGCCCTGAAGAAACGTCCGATGCGCCCCCACATATCCCTTCGTTTTGCCGTTCTTTTTCCCCTCCCCCTTGCCGGGAGCGGGACAGAGGATTACTTGCCCAACAGACGGGCAGCGTACTTCCCGATCACGTCGAACTCCAGGTTGACTTTCGTCCCGGGGACAAACGTGTGGAAGTTGGTATGCTCGTAGGTATAGGGGATGATCGCCACCGAAAACTCGCCCGGTTCGCTGTCCACCACCGTCAGGCTGGTACCGTTGACCGCGATCGAACCTTTCGGGATGGTTACATTGCCGTAGAGGGGTTCATCGTAACGGAAGCGGTACACCCAGCTTCCGTCCTGCTGTTGGACCGAGACGCACTCGCCCGTCTGGTCGACATGCCCCTGGACGATGTGCCCGTCCAGGCGGTCGCCGAGCTTCATGGAGCGCTCCAGGTTCACCTCCGAGCCTATCTTCAAGTCGCCCAGGTTGGACTTGCGCAGCGTTTCGTCGATCGCCGTTACCGTATAACGGTCGCCCTCCACACGCACCACCGTCAGGCAAACACCGTTGTGAGCGATGCTCTGATCCACTTTCAACTCTCCGGTAAAAGGACACCGAAGGGTGATGTGCAGGTTGCCTCCCTCCTTTTTCAAGTCGGTTACCACGGCCAATGCTTCTACGATTCCCGTAAACATCTTTTCTTCTGTATGATTTTATCGTTATCTCCTAAAAATTCTGTCCTTTACTTCTTTTCCAAGCCCAATTCGGCCAACCAGTCCGTGCCGTCCCAACTGCCCGAACTCATGAAAAGGAACACCGTATCCTCCACGGGAAGAGCCCGTACGGCCTCCCGAAGGCTTTCGATGTCCGTCTTGACCTCCAGGGCCGGATGAGCAAATTCTCCGGCCACCCACGCCGGATCCAGCGGAGGCATCCGCTTGATCTCCATCGCATGGTGGGAGTAAAACACGAACGCCCGATCGGCACCCGCCATCGTGCCGCGGTATTGCGGCAGGAAATCCCGGTTCAGACTGGAATAGGTATGCAATTCCAGGCAGGCCACCACGCGACGGTCGGGGTACAGTTCCTTGACGGCCGCCACGGTAGCGCGCACCTTGGACGGAGCATGGGCAAAATCCTTGAAGACCACCGTGCGGGGCTCGTCGTAGAGGCATTCCAAACGGTTTTTCGCCCCCCGGAAATCGGCCATGCTCGCGTAGAAATCCGCAGAAGACACCCCGGCTTGCCGGGCGGCAAGCAGCGCCGCCGAGAGGTTGGACATGTTGTGCCGCCCGAAAAGGGTTACCGGATAGCGCTTCGAGCCGTCCACCAGCCAAACCTTTCCCTGGCGGATCTCGTAGGGATGGGTGGCATAAGGGATCGGCTGCACCTGAAGCTCGGGATGCCGGGCGAGGGTCTGCTCGACCACGCGCACCACTTCGGGGTCTTCGCGGTTGTAGATCAGTACAGCCCCCGGCTCGAGGCTCAAGATAAGCTGCACGAAACAATCCGTGTACTGGTCGTAGGTGGGAAATACGTTCATGTGGTCCCATGCGATCCCGGTAATGACCGCCACGTGCGGACGGTAATGCAGGAATTTGGAGCGCCGGTCGAGCGGGGAACTGAGGTACTCGTCCCCTTCGATGACGATCGTGGGAGCCTGGTCGGTCAATTCCACCATGCGGTCGAACCCGTCGATCGAAGCCCCCACCAGGTAATCCGTACGCAAGCCGGCGTATTGCATCGCGTGCAGGATCATGGCCGTGGTGGTCGTCTTGCCGTGCGATCCGGCGACCACGATGCGTTTTTTCCCTTCCGATTCGTGAAAGACGAACTCCGGATAGGAATACACCGGCAGTCCCAATTCCCGGGCGCGGATCAGTTCCGGATTGTCGATCCGCGCGTGCATCCCGAGGATGACGGCATCGATCTCCGGGGTGATCTTTTCCGGGAACCAGCCTTCCTGCTCCGGGAGCAAGCCGGCCTGCGCCAGACGGGTGCGGGAAGGTTCGTAGATCACGTCGTCCGACCCGGTCACGGTATGGCCTTTCTTTTGCAGGGTGAGCGCCAGGTTGTGCATGGCGGCCCCTCCTATGGCGATAAAATGGATTCTCATCGGTATATCGTTTTTCTTGGTATCACAAACATTCCGGCACTTCCAGCAAGGAACTTACCCGGCACACCCGCTGACGATCCGCCTCCTGCGGGAGTTCCTCCCCCTGAGGCGAAAACCACACCCCCCGGCAGAAACCGGCCTGCACAGCCGCCAGCACGTCGTTTTGGAGGTCGTCCCCGATCATCGCGCACCGGGATGGCGGCACGCTCGCCTGCCGGGCCGCGTAGAGAAAGATATCCGGCGAGGGTTTCTTGGCCTCTGCCTGCTCGGAAGTTACCATCCCGCGAATGTACGGTTTTATATCCGGATTGTCCACCTTTATCGTCTGGACTTCGGAAAAACCGTTGGTCAGCAGCCAAACGGGATACCGCGCCGAGACCCGTTCGAGGGTTTGCCGGGCACCGGGGAGAAGATGCCGCTTGCGGGGACAAAGGTCGAGATAGGTCCGGGCAAAACGCTCGGCCAGCCCGTCCTCCCGGATGGAAAACAACGCCAAGGCCCGGTCGAAACGCCGGGTGCGCAATTCGCTTTTGGCGATCAGCCCGCGGCGGTATTCGTCCCACATCCGGTCGTTGATCACATGATAGCGCGCGATGAACTCCTGCTCCGTCAATCCGTTGCGCCCCACCAGCCCCAACAGGTGCAAGGTCTGGGAGAGCGCCTCGGCGGAGTTGCGCTCGAAATCCCACAAAGTATGGTCCAGATCGAAGAACACGACGGAAATCCCCTCCGTAATGTTCTCCCGATCGTTCTGCTGCGTAGTATCCATGTCCCGTATCGTCATTTCGTTGTCCTTCCTCCCGCAAGGCGGATTTCCGGCCCGAGGGCCGGAGCGCCGCTTGCGCGGCGCGCGCTTGGGGAGAAGACCTCATCCCCGCTGCCCCGTCGAACCGAAACCGCCCGCACCCCGCAAGGTATCGTCGAGCACCTCGACCGGCTCCCACTCGGCCGTCTGGCAACGCGCCACCACCAGCTGGGCGATCCGGTCGCCGTCGCGAATCACGAAATCCTCGGCGGAAAGGTTGATCAGGATCACGCCCACCTCGCCCCGGTAGTCGGCATCGATGGTCCCCGGAGTATTGAGGCACGTAATCCCGTTCTTGATAGCCAAACCGCTGCGAGGGCGCACCTGCGCTTCATACCCCGCAGGCAAAGCCAGGTAAAGCCCCGTGGGGATGATGGCGCGCTCCATCGGGCGCAAAACCCGCTCCTGTTCGATATTGGCCCGCAAGTCCATGCCCGCCGAAAACGGTGTCTGGTACGAAGGCAGCGCATGGCGCGAACGATTGATGATCTTTATTTTCATAACGCGAAGTTTTTTTTCAAGCCATTGTCTTTCGGAAGTCTTTCCGCTCAAGCAGATATACCAGTGCACAGAAAACCAGCAGGATCGCATTGCCTATCCAAGGATTCCCCCCGCACACATACCAGGCCAGGTAGCCTCCCCCCCAAGCCAGCAGCAGGTACATCACGATCCGACCGACCCGGTAGGGGATCGGGTAAAAATACTGCCCGAATCCGTACGAGACCAGCATCATCGTCCCGTAGGTGAGAAGGTGCGACCAGGCCGCCGCCATATACCCGTAACGCGGCACCCCGTAAAAGATCACCGAAACGGTAACCACCGCCCCCAGGATCGAGATGTAAGCCCCCCAGCGGGTGCGGTCGGTCAGCTTGTACCACATCGAGAGGTTGTAGTAAAGCCCCAGGAACACATTGGCAAACAGGACGATGGGGACAATATCTATCCCCGAGCGGTACTGCTCGCCGATGATCAGTTGGAGCCAGGACAGGTTGGCCATCACCCCGATGTACATCGCTGCCACGGCGATGGTAAAGTAAAGCGTCACCGCCGCGTAAGTCTGACGCGCATCCCGGTCCTTGGCATGGGAAAAGAAGAAAGGCTCGACCGCCAGCCGGAACGCCTGCACGAAAAGCGTAATGAAGATCGCCAGTTTGAAGCAAGCTCCGTACACGCCCAAGGTGTATTCAGCCGTATCCTGGGGGAGGAGTTCCCGCAGGAACACCCGGTCCATCACCTCATTGACCACATAGGCCGTTCCCCCGATCAGGATGGGCCAGCCGTAAGACAGCATCCGCCGCAACAGCGCCCGGTCGATCCGGATGGAAAAACCCCACAGGTCCTTTCCCAGCAGTACCAGCACCAGGGCACTTCCCACCGCATTACCCAAAAAGACGCTTTCCACGTCGATCCGCATCACCCCGTAGTAGGGCAGCACGCAGATCAGCAGCAGGTTCATCGCCGCCGTAAGGGCTATGCCCGCGAGCTTGATCACCGCATAGCGCAACGCCCGGTTTTCCAAACGCAGGCGCGCAAAGGGGATCACCGCATAGGTATCGAAAGCCACGATGAGCACGAAATAGAACAGACACCGCGCCTGTGCCCCGTAATCGATGGCCCCGGCTATCTGCCGGAAGAACAACAGCCCCAACACCATGGCCGCCGTCGTGGTGGTGAACAGCGCCGTAAAAGCCGTATCGCCCACCTTTTTCCGGTCGCAGGACGGATCGGTCGAAAAACGGAAAAACGCCGTTTCCATCCCGTAGGTGAGCAGCACATTGAGCAGGGCCGCCCACGCGTAGAGCACATGGACGATGGCCAGGTTGTCCGGCGGGACGATCAAGCGCGTCCACAACGGCACCAACAGGTAATTGAGCAAGCGGCCGAGCATCGAAGAGATGCCGTAATACGCCGTTTGACCGGTAAGACTTTTTACGATTCCCATTTTTTTCTTTCCCCGCCCTCGCCCGGACGGAATCTCTTTTCGCTTCGATCCCCGTGTCTTTTAGCCACCTAACCACTCCGCCACCGCTTGCCCGGCTTCCGCCGCCCGCATCGCATCCCGCCTGCTTTGCCCTCCAGCAGTTCCTTCCTTCCGTTTGCTTCTTCCCGGTTCCGCGCCGTTTTACTTGAAAAACAGCAGTCCCAAGCCCGCCACCACCGCCAGATACCACCGCATCGTCTTACTCTGCGAAGCCGTGGCCACCGCGAAAAAACGCGCGATCACCACAGAGAAAGGCACCGCGAAAAACACTACCAGATATTTGTAGCGCAGCAGCAGCACCGCGATGACAAGTGCCGTAAGCCCCATAGCCGAGATGACGAAGAAACGTTTCTTCCGAGGGATCGTTTCTCCCCAGGCAAAACGCCAATACTTCGCATACGCCCAACCCCAGGCCAGCAGCAGGCAGACGAGATAGAAATAAAAACCATCGGCCTTGAACACCTTTTCCGCATACGGCATGGCGAACAGCCGGGAGGAGAGTTCCGGGAAAAACGAATCGCCCCCCAACCACACCACCTCGTAGGTTACCAACAGGATATACGAGGCTGCCACCCCGGCCAGCGGGATGAGCCACGTGCGAATATCGGACGGCGAAAAGACCAATACCCCCACGTAGACCACCGCCATGAAGGCCACCGCCGCCGGCACGAACCAACCGGCCAGCACGACAAAGAACGAGGCGAAAAACACCTTCGCCTTTTCCTCGCCGGGGTGATCCTGAATGCGCATCACGTTGTACATCGAGAGGACCACCAGCAGGTTGGCCACCAGATAATCCCGGAAAAACATCAGGGTCGGGATCCCGAGGAAAAACACCCCGCACAAGGCCGCTACCCGCCAAAGGTCCCTCGGGCGTATCATGTTGGAAGCTACCAGCGCCACGCAGAACACCGTAAGCACCACCAAGGCCGTATGAAGCGATGCCTGGGCAAAAGGCTGCTCCGACATGTTGCACCAGGGGACCCACCGGATCGAAAAATTGACAATACAAGCCACCCCGACCGCCAAAGCCGACAGCACCAGAAACAACAGGTGTCCTCCGGAAGGTAGCGTGGCCGTCTGAATCTCCTTTCTCATCGCCGTGGTATCCTCCGCCCTACCGGGCCAGCCAAAGTTCGGGGTCCTGCTTCTTGTCCCAGTCGAACAGGCAGAACATCATGATGGTCTTGTTTTCAAAACGGTCGGTATAGACCTTGCCCACCGTCTGTTTGGTCTCCACCCGGTCGCCCTTCTTGACCGTTACGGACTCCAGGTCTCCGTACACGGTATTGTAGCGTCCGTGGTTAATATAGACGTTGTACAGGCCGTTGATCTTGTGCACCGCCGTTACCGTACCGGCAAACACGGCCCGCGCCGAGGACCCCTGCGGGACGGAAATGGAGATGCCCGGATTGACGATCTGGACGTTCAGCCCCGGATAGGTCTGGTTACCGAAGGGGATGTACACCGTCCCGCGCTCCACCGGCCAGGGGAGACGCCCCTTGTTCTGGGCAAAATCCGAAGAGAGCTGTTGGGCTTGCGGGGTCAATCCCGCCTCGGAAACGGATTTCGCGCCGGATTTCTTCCGCTGGGCCTCCAGTTCCTTGGCCACGATCGCTTCGATCTGCTTTTGGATCTGAGCCGCGTTCTGTTTTTTGGCCTTCAGTTCGCGCTCCAGTTGGGACTTGTTCTTTTTCAAGGAATTGAGCAGCCCCTGTATCTTGTCCTGATCGGCCTTCAGGGTAGCCATCTCGGCGGTCTGCTCCTTGAGCAGCGAAGCCTTCTCGCTGCGCAAACGCTGGAGCTCCTCCACCGCCGCCCGCGCCTGCTCTTCTTTTTCCCGCACCTGCTGTCCCCGACGACGAATACCCTCGGCATACTCCTGGATGTACTTTCCCCGGCGGTAGGCCTGCAGGAAACTCTTGGATGAAAGGATGTACATCAGGCGGATGCCCGACGAACGGTTCTTGGCGTAGTTGCGGCACATGGCCGCATACGAGGCCCGCAAGGTATCGAGTTCCCGGTTCAGGCGGCGGCTCTCCTCCGCTTTGTCATTGATCTGGGCATCGAGGCTGCCGATGTCCGCATTGAGGGTCGAAACCAGACGCTCGCGGATACGAACCTTCGAACGGAGGTTTTGCAATTCCACCGTACGGGCCTTCTGGCTCTTGGTATTGGCCGCGATAGCTTGGTCCAGTTTCTTTATATCGGCCTGCAACTGCTGCCGCTGCCGTTCGAGAGAAGACTTGGAGGCCTGCTGTGCGCACACCTCGACCCTTCCGCCCCAAAACACGGCCAGGAGCAACAGGCAATAGGTAAAGGTCCTTTTCATTCCTTTCGTTCTTTCCCGTTAAATATCCACCCCGAGGCTTCGCAGCCATTCCCGCGCATCGTGGTACCCGCGCGGCACCTTGAACGGAAATTCGGCCTGCATCTTCCCGCCCCCCGGAGAATAGTCGATCCGCACCGCCCGCTCGGAAATCCCCATCAGGGTAAAGAGCGCCGAACGCGGGAGCGCCTCCTCGCCCGAATAGACGTATTCGGCTTTCAGGCCGACCTTCCCGTCGGGCGAAACAATCTGCTGGCTCACCAGACGGTAAGTACGGCTATCGACCGTCGCCGAAAACGACACCCCGCTGCGGGCATCCCGACGGGAGAACCGGAAATCCTCCCCCGGAGTCTGTTCGGGAACGAAATCCCGCGCCGAAAGCGGGAAAGCCGCCCGGCCGCACAGCAGATCCTCCACCACCGGGTAGTTCAAAGCCGAAAGCACCGGGGACAAACGGTGCAATTCCTCCCACCGCCCCTGGAACGTGGTCTTGGCCACCCGTTCGTAGTACTGCAGCGAATCGGGGGTAAACATCGCCCGGGCAAAGGTAATGCCCAGCACCGAGATGTTGATCCACGTACGCCGTCCCTGCACCATCCGCAGCGTTCCGGAGACGGATTTCCCGCCCACGGTCAGCGTGATCCTCCGTTCGGTGGAATCCTGATGGAACCCCGCAGCGCGGATCCTGGAAAGGATTTCCTCCCGGTTTATCCCCGCCTGCTCCACCTTTTCCTTTTCGGGGCCTTCGGCCGCCTTGCGGCGCGCCGCACACCCGGCCAGCAGGAAAACCGCCAGCGCCACTGCCGCATATTTCCAAAATGTCGTCTTCATCGCATCGCTTTGTTATTCCCGTTCCCCGGCCGGTTGCTCGGCCGCCCGCTTGGCCTGGTAACGTTCCCGCGCTTGAGCGGCCCGCACATCGCCCGTCGCTTCCAGGATCCGGTAATAATGCTCCAGCACCTCGGCCGAAGGGTCTTCGTCGAGCGACAAGGCGCATTCGATCACCCGCAAGGCAGCCGGATAGTCGCCCTGCAAGTACAGGATCCACGCATACGAATCCAGAAACGCAGGCTCGTCCCTTTGCAAGGCCAAAGCCCGCTCCAGCATGGCGCGCGCCCGGGACAGATCGCCTCCCCGACAAGCCATGAAATATCCGTAGTTGTTCAGCGCAGCAGCATTGTCCGGGTCGATGGCCAGCACCAGTTCGAAGTTTTCCGCGCTGCGGGCGTAGTCCCCCGCCTGCTCGTACACCGAGCCCAGCAAAGAGCAGGTCTCCACGTAGAGTTGTACCGCCCCGCCCCGGGCCAGTTGTTTCCCCCGCTCCAAAGCGGCGACCGCCTGATCCGTCTGTCCCAGCGAATGCGCCGAAAACCCGTACAGGTAATACACCTCGGGGTCCTCGCCGATGCTGTCCAACACCATGCGGGCATCGTGGAAAAGCGTCTCGAGATCGTTGTCCCGGGCTTCGGCATACAGGAGCTGGAGCACCGCCGCACGGTCGTTGAAGCCCCCGCGGACAGCCTTTTCGAGCAGTTCCCGGCCTCGCTTCTCATCGCCTCGGGAGTAGTAGTACTCGCTGCCGTACGCATATGCCATCGGGTCGTCCGTCGAGGCGATGATCTCTCCGAGAGCCTGCTCGAAGGCCGGAGCGTATTCGGGTCTTTGCGCAGCGATCTTGGAGGTCATATCGAGCACCTTCAAGCGGTTTTGCGCATCGAACGACGTATCGGACGCCACCACCGACAAGGCCTCGAACATCCGGGCATAGTCCCCCAGGTCGTGATAATGCGAGAGGAGCGTATAGGCCACGTAACCATCCTCGGGATGGCGGCGGAAGAAGTCCTCGAGATAGTCCCACGAGCCTTTCTCGTCGCCGGTAGCCGAAAGCAGCATCGCCTTCTCGACTGCATAGCGGGCATTGTCCGGAGAAATCTTTTGCAGGGCCTTGAGCTGTTCCGCCGCGCCCTTGTAGTCGCCCGAGTGGAGGTAGATGTCCTTGCGGTACTCCCGCGTGGCGACGCTGCGGCCGTGGCGTTGTTCGTACGTTCCGAGTGCCAAAAGCGCCTTGTCCCACGACTCGGTATAGGCATAGGCGTCGAGCAGTTCGCCCAGGGTGGTATCGTCGCGGCTGTAACGGCGTTCCAACACGGCCTGCACCGCCTCGGGTTTGCGGTATTTCGCGGCCAGGTACAGCAGGTATTCCTCGTACCAGAGGTTTTCCGGCGCCAGGGAAAATGCCTTGCGGGCGTAGTACACCGCCTGGGTATCGTCGTCCAAACGGGCGTATACGGTCGAGAGCTGGTAGTACGGTACCGGGCCCTCGGGCTGCATCTGGATGCACTGCTTCAGGTTGTAGATGGCCGAGGGGTAACTGTCGTCGGCGATCTTCCGCATGGCCTGCGAAAGGGTCGCCCGGAAAAGGCTGTCGGAAGAGGTTTGGGCCTGCGCCCCGAAAGACAACGAGAGGAAAACGAGGATCGCTATCCCTGGGATAAGAGCCGTTGTTTTGTTC
>DVLY01000150.1 GCA_018715295.1 Candidatus Merdimorpha stercoravium
AACGGTAAAACACAAATATGCGAAGATGCTGGGGCTGATGGTTCTTCTCGTGGCTACGGTAGTGGCCATCGGAGCGGGCTTCTCGGCGATGTTCCCCGGCGGCGGGGCGGGTGTGGACTGGTTCCACGGTATCCCGGCCATAGCTTGTGCGGGCTACTGCGCGTTCCTGGCTGCACGCGCGATGATCCGCCTGCACAACAAGGATTGATTCAATCCCTCCCTTCATTGGCAGGGAGAGGAGAAAAAAAACTTCACCTAAAGAAAGAATACTAAAAACGCGCCCCACAGGATTGTGGGGCGCGCCGTTTTTACCTTCCTCCCGGAGGACATCCCCCGGAGGTATCGGGTGAAAGATCACTTTTCGATCTCCATGATCTTGTCGTCCTGCTGCAGGCTTTGGCCGACTTCGACGAAGATGCGTTTTACACGGCCGCTTACCGGGCTTTCGATGCTGTTTTCCATCTTCATGGCTTCCAACACCATCACCTGCTGACCGCTGGTTACGCTGTCGCCCACCTTGACGTCGATGCTCAACACACGACCGGGCATCGGGCACTCGACCACCTCGCCGGTGATCTTGTCCTCGGCTTTCTTCTCCTCGGCCTTCTTTTCCTCGGCTTTCACCTCGGGTGCAGCCTCTTTCGGACGGGCTTCCCATTCGGCTTTGCGCACCTTGGTCAGGAAGTCCTTGGCTACCAGCGGGAACAGTTCGAGCAAGAGCACTTCTTTCTCATTGGCAGCCAGGCGAACCCCGCCGAATTCCTCCAGCGTAGGATTGGGCTGCATCTGATATTTGGACGTGTCGTAGGGTTTTTCTTCGGGCGAACCGGTGATCTTGCGGCGGAACTCGGGGTCTACCGGCACAGGGGTCTTTCCGTACTCGCCTTTCACCAGCGCGACGAATTGGTTGGAAGTGTGCGTGTATTTCGGTTTTCCGGCACGCACGTCCAAAGCGCAGTTCACGGCCTGAGCGCCGACGATCTGGCTGGTGGGGGTTACCAACGGAGGCAGGCCGGCTGCCAAACGCACCTCGGGGATGAGTTTCATGGCATCTTCGAGGATGTCCTCGCTCTTGAGCGCTTTGAGCTGAGCCACCATGTTGGTGTACATACCACCGGGGATTTCGGCTTCCTTGACCAACAGGTTGGGAGCGGCAAAACCGAAATAGGCCTCGATCTTCTGGCAAACTTCCGTCAGTTTTTCGAAGTCTTTGGCGTTTACGGCAGCCACCGCCTGGTCGATCATGGCATCGACTTCGGCCGGAACGTCGTTCACCGAGAACGGTTTGGGGAATTTCTTGACGGCATCGTAAGCCTCGAGTTCCTTGCGAATCTCGTAGAGGCCTTTGTTGATCTTGGCCACAGCCTCCATGTTGATGTCCATCTCTACGTCCATCTTCTTGGCGAAGACGTAGATCAACTCGACGGCCGGGGCGGCAGGACCGCCGGCGAAGTTCCAGATGTTGGTATCCACGATGTCCACGCCGGCTGCGATGGCGGCCACTACCGACGAGAGGCCGTAGCCCGGGGTGGAGTGCGTGTGGAAGTCTACCGGTACCGACAGGTTTTCCTTGAACAGTTTCACCAGTTCGTAAGCCCGGTGCGGAGGGATCAGGCCGCTCATATCCTTGATGGTAATCATGTCGGCACCCAAGGCTTCCATCTCTTTGGCCTTGCCCAGGAAATATTCGTTGGTGAAGACTTTTTTCGGCGGTTTCGGGCCTCCGAAGAGGGCTTTGATCTTCTGGCCGAAGGTCTGCGGGGGATACTGCGGGTCGATGGTGTAGCAAACGGCGCAGTCGGCGATACCGCCGTACTTGCGGACGTATTTCACCGTCGATTTCACGTTGTCCACGTCATTGAGCGCGTCGAAGATACGCATGATGCCCAGACCGGATTCGATGGCATTGCGGCAGAAACCTTCGATGATCTCGTCGGTGTACGGGGCATAACCGAACAGGTTGCGTCCGCGCGAAAGGGCGGTGAGCTTGGACACATCGCCGATTTCTTTCTTGATGGATTCCAGACGGGTCCAGGGGTTTTCGCTCAAATAACGCATCACCGAGTCGGGGACGGCACCGCCCCAAACCTCCATGGCGTAAAATTTGGCGTCTTTGTAGTAGCCGATGACCCGATTGATCTGTTGCTGGCTCATTCGCGTGGCGAAAGCAGACTGCTGGCCGTCGCGCAGCGTCAGATCGCGGATAAGGAGTTTTCTTGCCATAATAGTTTTATTTTAAGCGTTTTAAGGTTTTCTTTTTCCGGCAACGGACATAAAAACAATCCGCCGCCCTGCAAATATATCAATAAACCGGGTTAGCTTCCACCAAAACAGGACATTATTTTTTCTTCCGAGGGAAAAATATCGTACCGGCACCCAAACAACCGGCACGATGAGAAAAAACATTCCCTTGCCCGGAGAATGCCGCCATGTCGTCAAAAAACGTTGTACAGCTCGAAAAGATTGTTATATTTGCAACCAATCTATCAACACTAACAACTACACCACTTATGAGAGGACAACCCAAAGGCCTTATCGCCGCCGCGTTGGCGAACATGGGCGAACGTTTCGGATTTTACACCATGATGGCGATCCTGACCCTTTTCCTGATGTCGAAATTCGGCATCGACGGGGAAAGCGCCGGAAAGATCTACTCTTTCTTCTATACATCGATCTATATTTTGGCCGTGGTGGGAGGTCTGATCGCCGACCGCACCCGCAACTACAAAGGCACCATCACCGCCGGTATCCTGATCATGACCTTGGGATACGTCATTCTGACCATCCCATCCATCACCTCGAAAGCCATCATCGTCGGCGCCCTGATGGTCATCGCATTCGGCAACGGCCTGTTCAAGGGCAACCTGCAGGCACTTGTCGGCCAACTCTACGACAACGAGAAATACGGGAAACTGCGCGACACCGGTTTCCAGATCTTCTACATGTTCATCAACATCGGCGGCATGTTCGCCCCGATGGCCGCCGTGGGAGTACGCAACTGGTGGCTGCGCACACAAGGCTTCGCCTACAACTCCGACCTGTCCGCCCTGTGCCACCAGTTCAACAACGGAACGATGGCTCCCGAAGTGGTAGAAGGTCGTTTTTCCGAACTGGCCGCCCAGGTAAGCCTCAACGGTGCTCCGACCGACATAGCCGCCTTTGCCCAGAACTACCTCGAGGCCTTCAACACCGGATTCCACTATGCATTCGGCGTGGCCATCCTCGCCATGCTCATCTCCCTGGTGATCTTCGTAACCAACCGCCGCAACCTGCCCGACCCGGCTGCCAAAGCCGTATCGAAGGAGGGCAAACCGTCCAAAGCCGAAATCCAACAGTCGGCCAAGGAGATCAAACAGCGTCTTTACGCCCTGTTCGCCGTATTTGCCATCGTGATCTTCTTCTGGTTCTCGTTCCACCAGAACGGACTGACCCTGACGCTCTTCGCACAGGACTACACCCGGCTCACCCTCTTCGGCTTCCCCATTTCGGCCGAACTGTTCCAGTCGATGAACCCCTTCTGCGTGGTCTTCCTCACCCCGATCGTCATCTGGGTATTCAGCGTACTGCGCAAAAAAGACCGCGAACCCTCCACGCCCAAGAAGATCGCCATCGGTATGGGCATCGCCGCACTGGCCTACGTGATCATGGCCATCGGTTCGATCGGCCTGCCGACGCTCTCCGAAGTGCAGGCTCAGGGAGGACTGACCCCTGCGGAACGCGTAACGCCCTGGCTGCTGCTGATCACCTACCTTATCCTCACGGTAGCCGAACTGTTCATCTCGCCGCTGGGTCTTTCGTTCGTCTCGAAAGTAGCGCCGGCCAAACTCCAGGGCCTGATGCAGGGATTCTGGCTGGGGGCTACCGCCGCGGGCAATGCGCTGCTCTTCCTCGGACCGATCCTCTACAAGCATATCTCCATCTCCGCAACCTGGACCGTCTTCGTGGTGGTTTGCTTCATCTCGATGAGCGCCATGCTGGCGATGGTCAAATGGCTCGAAAGAGTTACCGAACAATAACGCCCACAGAGGCCTGTTAAAACGGGGAAGGGGCTGCGCCGAGCGCAGCCCCTTCCCCGTTTTAACAAGCCTCTGAATTGTCCGCCGAAGGATTTATTTTTTCCCAAAACCCTCGCCCCGCGACGCCGCATCTCCAGATACGCGCCGACCCGGAGGTTGTCTGAAAGTTCTCCGAGAGACGTCCTGGCTATTTGTAGTCGAAATCGAAAAGTACCGGATTGGCATCGTCCGGATCGGCACACCGGGCGACCAAAGCCGCCGCCTGCCGATAAGTTTGCGTTCCTTGGCTGTCGGGATGCCTGTCCAGGTCTTCGGCCAACCGGGCCATCGAAGTCCATGCCACAAAACCGTCGTCCGAACGGTTGGCATAGGAAAGGAACAGGCAGGGCTGTTGGTCGTTGAAGGTAATGTCGTCCACTACCTGAGCTTTCCCGTCCGTCATATCGTACACCGCAGTAGTCTTCTCGGAGAGATCGTGCACGTACCACAAGGCCTGCCGGTCCACCAGCGCCAAAAAGGCCAGATGCCGCGCCGAACCGGTCAGTCTCCATATTTTGAGCGCCGAATTGGGCTGCAGCAGATAGGGATACCCGTGTTCCTTCACGGCACTCTCTTCCTCCGATGCGCCGAGAGCCCGGCTATCGTCCACCAAGTGCCCGGGCTGAACTTCTTTTCCCCCAAAGCACCACACATCGTTCGCACACACGCCATCCTGAAAAAGGACCTCCGCTCCCGCCTGAACGAAAGCAAATCCCTTTCGGAAATGATGCCGTTGCCCTCTTTCGACAAAATACCGGCCGTCCTCCCCGTTGCGCTCCAGCAGACAAACCACCCCTTGCGGGGAGTCCGAGGCCAACAGGATCCGCCCCCCGCTCAACAAGCGCACATACGTCCCATTGTCCGCCATATGCACCGTCTTTTCATATTCTCCTTCCAAGGAGTAGAAATGCAGCCGCTGGTAGTCCAAAATGACCACTTGCCGGTCATCGACATCGAAGTCCAAAAGCCGGCCGTATTCTCCCGGTCCTGCGCCGCGTCCGGCGATCCGCCCGAGGAAACGTCCCTGCGCATCGAACACCGAAAGCTGGTCGCTTCGGTCGCTTATGTAGTACCTTCCGTCGTTTTTGACCACCTTTACCACCGCCCCTACCAACGACGAATCGCCGGTCTGAAGCGGGATCAGGCGGTAGCGGGACAGGATGGACGACAACCGTACCTTCCCTTCGACCGGGACGGGATCAGGGAAAATCGCCCCCTCCCCGCGGGACTCACCTCCCCCTGCGCAAGCGGCCAATACCGGCAGCAAGCACCCCCACAAAAACGCCCTTTTCATACCCGACACATTTTGTTAAAAACCTGTTTTTCAGAAAAACCCACTGCCTGCCTTTCGGACTTTTATCCCCGCGTTCCGAGGCAGCACCTCCGAAAAGACAACTCTCCGCCCCCTCAGAACGAAAGCTCGTGCTTATTGACGTAGATCACCTCGAAACATCCCCGGTCGGCCATCGTAATGTAGGCCGCGATGTCCTTTTCCAGCTCGATCAGCGTCAGGTTGGAGCACTTCTTGCCCGTCAGCGGCACTTCGACCACCTGCCGGCCCTGGGGAGAAAACACCACGACCGTTCCCTTTTCATGCCGCGTAAGCCATAAGCGGCCATTGCTGTCGCAGCGCATCCCGTCCATCCCGAAATCGTCGAAATGATGGAACAAACGCTTGTTTTCCAAGGTTCCGTCGGCCTTTATGTCGTACACCCACACGTTTCTTTGCGCCGATTCGTTGACGTACAACCGCCGCCCGTCCGGAGAGACCTCGATCCCGTTGGTAGTGCCCATCTCCCCCTCCAACAGCGAAACGCTGCCGTCCGGACGGATCATCCAGAGTTGCCCCCGGGAGTTTTTCCAATCCGGGTCGGACGCGTACAGGATACCCGTAGCGGGCGAAATAGCCAGGTCGTTGGGCTGGTTCATCGTCTCCTGACGGGCGAATACCTCGGGGGTGCGTTCGCCTTTTTTTATCCGCAGGATGTTGTGCCCCGTGTAGTCCGCAATGTACATGTGGCCCGCAGCATCGAATACGATCCCGTTGCCCACCGAACCTTCCGGCAGACGGGCGAACAGTTCGGCCTGCCCGTCGCGAAGGATCCCGATGGTCCCCTGCTCCTTGTAGTTGCACGCATAGATGTTTCCCTGGGCATCGTGCGCCGCGCCTTCGATCCCGGTGGTAAAGGTCCACTCGGGCAGCAAATCCTCGCTCTGGCTTTCCTGTGCCGAAAGCGGCGCAACGGCCAGTGCGCACGCCATCAAAAATACATACCGTTTCATCTTTTTATTTTCCTTGGTTTTACGTTGCAATGTTACGCCCCTTCGCCTGCCACCGCACCCGGACGGGAACGGGAAAGGAGCCTCACGGCCGCGCCACCGTGCGGACAAAAGCCGCCACCAAGGGCACAAACTCGGGATGCAGGGGCAAGGTCGGGTCCATGTACGTCTTGATGAGCTGCGCCTGACGGTCGAGCGTATCGGTCTGCTTGAGCACATGGTTCATCCCCCGGATCACCGCCCGCCGCGCCGAAGGACGGGCCGCACACAGGCTGTCGGCATCGGCCAGCGACACCTGCAAGTCCTTGTCGCCCTGCACCACCAGCACCGGACAGACCACCCGGGCGATGAGCTGCCCCGGGTCGTACCCGAACCACGAGATCAGATACGGCTGCACCGAGGGGCGAAACAGACTGGACCACTGCGGCAGGATTTCCCGGCCGAGCCGATGCCCCGCCTGCAACGAATCGATCATCGGGGCGGCTGCCGCCAACAGCAAGGGCGACTGATGCCCCAACTGCTCCTTGAGCAGCCGGTCGGCACGCCGACCGGCACCGGCCACCGAGACCAATCCGTCCACCTGTGGATTGTCCTGGGCCGCAGCCAAAGCCACCAGCGAACCTTCCGAATGACCCAGGACTACCACCGAGGAAAAACGCGGGTCGTCCGCATACCGGGCCACCCAGCCCTTGAGGTCGTCCACGTAGTCCTCGAAGCGCAACTGCTCTTCCTGCAATCCGGCCACCTTGCTCGCACCGATGCCCCGCTTGTCGTACCGCAGGGTTGCAATGCCCTGCCCGGCCAGGCCTTCGGCCGTCATGCGCAGGCTGTTGTTTTCCATCTGCGGGTTGTTCCCGTCGCGGTCGGTCGGCCCGCTGCCCGCCACCAGGATCACCATCGGCACCGCCCGCGAAGCGGTCCCCTCCGGCAGGAGCAGGGTTCCCCGGATGCGGATGCTGTCATTGACCGCCAGTTCCACATTTTCCTCGACGCCCGCTGCCCCGCAACCCAGCGCCGCAGCGAGAGCCATCACAAGCAAGATCTTTCTCATGACTTTCCGTCGTTATTTTTCCCTGCGGACAAATGTACTGTTTTTTCCGGGCGGCGCAGCCGCCCGGTTCCGAAGATAATTCGTACTTTTGACTCTCAACCCGACCTCTTCGGCATCCAACGATGAAAAAAAACCTCCTGCTCCTGCTGCTGATCCCCCTTTTCTTGGGAGGCTGCGCGAAAAAAGTGGACGAAGGCCCCGCGAAGCGCACCGTGCTGGTGTACGTCGCTGCGGCCAACGACCTGTATTCCTATGCCCAGTCCAATCTCACGGACATGATCGCCGGCTATGGACAGACCGACCCGCAGGAAAACCGCCTGATCGTCTATTACGATACGGGCGACGGGGTACCCTGCCTGCTGCAGGTGGATGCTTCCGGGGCGCATCCCCTCCAGGAATATCCGGGTGCCAATTCCACCGATCCCGACCAACTCCACAAGGTCGTTTCCCAAGTCCTGCAGGACTTCCCGGCCAAGAGCTACGGGCTGATCCTCTGGTCGCACGCCACCGGCTGGATCCCGAAAGGGTTTCCCCTGGCGGTAAAGAACCAATGGTCCCTCACCGCATTTCCCGCCACGCGAACTTTCGGCAACCAATATTTCGAAGGCCAGCGGTGCGAAATCGAAATCTCCGACCTGGCCGATGCCCTGCCCACCGGAGCCTTCGACTTTATCCTGATCGACGCCTGCCTGATGGGGGGCGTCGAAGTGGCCTACGCCCTGCGCGAGAAGACGGACTACCTGATCGCCTACCCCACGGAAGTCATCGCCGACGGGATGCCCTACCGGGAGATCACCGCCCCTCTGTTCTCCGATGCGCCGACGCAGGACTACTGCCGGCAGATCGCCCGGAAATTTTACGAACACTACGATGCCCAGAGCGGCGTGTACCGTTCGGCTTCGGTCGCCCTGATCGAGACCGCAGCCCTGGAAGCCCTCGCCCGCTCGGTGCGCGAAGTGGTAAAGGACAATCCCGAAGTGGCCACCCTGCCGCTCTCCTCCGTACAGCACTACGACCTGTACTCCCGCCCGTTCATGTACGACCTGGACGATTTTATCGGGCAGCTCGCCACCCCGGCCCAGTACCAAACCTTCCGGCAGGCGCTGGACAATGCCGTCCTGTACCAGGCACACACCGATACGTTCTTTTCGCTGCCGCTGGAACGTTGCTGCGGCCTGTCGGTCTACATCCCTTCCGAGCAGTACGCCGACTGCCTCCCGTACTACCAGGACACCCCCTGGTACCGGGCCTGCTACCTGTAAAAGCCCTTTTTTCCGAAAAAATTCATCGGTAAAAACCTCCTCTCCGTCCCCGGAATCCCCGTCCCGGTCTATTCTTTTTGCAGACCGGGGGGACGATTTTTTATGTTTGCCGCGTAAAAACGGTAAAAAATGGACGTGAAAAAAATCTTACCCCTGGTCTTTCTGGCAGCGCTTCCCCTGCTGTCCTTCGGCCAAAGCGATACCTCCCAAGTGAAGGTGTGGACGCTGGAGGACTGCATACGGTACGCCCGGGAGAAAAACCTGAACGTACAGAGCGCCCAGGTAAGCCTCTCTTCCGCCGAGTCGGACATCAAGCAGGCTTCCGCCGCCCGGCTGCCCGGCCTCTCGGCCTCCATTTCGCAAGGTCTCACCCATGCCCGCCGGGACATCGCAAGCAACGAAAGCGCATACGCCTATTCGGCCAACGCCCAACTATCCGCCTCGATGACCCTGTACAACGGCGGCAAGCTCAACAATACGCTCTCCCAAAAGAAAACCGACGCCCAGGCACGTGCCTACGACGTCGCCCGTACGCGCAACGACATCGAGATCAGCGTTACCCAAGCCTACCTCCAGGTGCTCTACGCACGCGAATCGGTCGGGATCAACCAAAAGACGGTCGAATCCTCGCTCTCCCAGGTAGAGCTCTCCAAGGAACTGTACGAAGCTGGCTCGATCGCCTTGAGCGATTACGCCCAGATGCAGTCGCAGTATGCTTCGGACAAGTACCAACTGGTCGCCGCGCAGAACACCCTGGACAAAAGCATCCTCGATTTGAAACAATTGCTGGAATTGGAAGCCGGGTACGATTTCCGGTTGGACTTCCCGGAGATTAGCGACGAACAGGTTGATGAGCCCATCCCTTCGTCGCTCTCGGTGTACAACTCGGCTCTCCAATCCATGCCCGAAGTAAAAAGCGCCCAGTTGGGCATCGAATCGGCCAAACTGGGTGAAAAGATCGCCAAAGCCTCCGGGATTCCGTCCCTCTCCCTCAGCGCCGGCATCGGCACGGGATACGCCACCACCTCGTCGGATGCCTTTGCCCGCCAGCTCGACCGGAGCCTGAGCGAAAACGTGGGCTTGTCCCTCTCCATCCCCATCTTCAACAACCGCAACACCCGCACGGCCGTCGAGAAGGCTCGCCTGGAAAGCGTTTCGGCCGACCTCTCGCTCCAGAGCGTAAAGAAAGACCTCTTGAGCACCGTCGAATCGCTCTGGCAGGATGCTGTATCGGCCCAGAGCCGTTATCAGGCCGCCTGCGAGCAGCTCCGCTCGGCCCAGATCAGTTACGACCTGGTCAACCAGCAATTTGCCGAAGGGATGAAAAATACCGTCGAACTCCTTCAGGAAAAGAACAACTACCTTTCGGCTCAGATGGAAGCCGTACAGGCCAAATACCAGGCCGTCCTGTCCATCAAACTGCTCAACTTTTATCAGAACAAACCGATCACTTTATAAAAACCAACCGAGATGAAAACCATCTTCCATACAGCACTGCTGCTTGTCGCCGCCTGCTCCCTGGCGGCCTGCGGCGGAGACAAAAACGCCCAGGAATACAATACCGTTACCCTGACCAAAGGGTCCCTGTCCACCACCGTAACCGCTACCGGAACCATCGAACCGATCAACCAAGTCTCGGTCGGCGCCCAGGTATCGGGGATCATTTCCAAGATCTACGTGGACTACAACTCCGAGGTCAAGTCCGGCCAACTCCTGGCTCAGATCGACACCTCGCTCATGGCCGCCGAGCTCCGTTCGTCGGAAGCATCCCTGGCTTCGGCCAAAGCCGAATACGAATACCAGGAAAAGAACTTCGCCCGCCAGAAAAGCCTGTGGGAAAAGAAACTGATCTCCGACACGGACTACGAATCGGCCAAATACAACTACGACCGCGCCTTGAGTTCGTACAACAAGTCGCAGGCCGATATCGTCAAGGCCCGGAAAAACCTCGGCTACTGCTACATCTACTCCACCGTGGATGGCGTGGTGATGTCCCGGGCGGTTGAGGAAGGCCAGACGGTGGCCTCCAGCTTCAACACCCCGGAGCTGTTCATCATCGCCAACGACCTGCGCAAAATGCGGGTGATCGCCGATGTGGACGAGGCCGAGATCGGTGAAGTGAAGGAAGGTCAGCGGGCCGTCTTCACCGTCGATGCCTTCCCCAACGACACCTTCGAGGGCGAAGTAACCCAGGTGCGCATCAATCCTACCACCGAATCGAACGTGGTAACCTACGAAGTGGTGGTCGATGCCCCCAACCCCGACCTCAAGCTCCTGCCCGGTCTGACGGCCAACGTAACCATCTACACCCTGGACAAACAGGGCGTCCTGTCGGTTCCCGTGCGCGCTTTCCGCTTCAACCCTTCGGGAGCCGTAGCGGTAGGTCAGAGCGCCTCGAACCACAAAACCCTGTGGCTGAAAGAAAATAACGGCAAACTCAGACAAGTGAACGTAACCACCGGGGTGAGCGACGGCATCTCCACCGAAGTTACCTCGGGCGTGAAGGAGGGCGATGAAGTGGTGGTCTCCGTACGGGTAAAACGCGAACCCGAAATGTCCTCCTCGGGGCAGGGAGAAACCAATCCCTTCATGCCCACCCCTCCCGGCGGCAACCGCAACAACAACAAAAAATAACCCGTACCGCACCATGGAAAAAAAGGTCATCATCTCTCTCCAGGACATCCGGCGGGACTTCCACGTGGGGAACGAAACGGTACACGCCCTTCGAGGGGTATCGTTCGACATCGCCGAAGGGGAATTCGTTACCATCATGGGTACCAGCGGATCGGGAAAGTCCACCCTGCTCAACATCCTGGGCTGTCTGGACACCCCCACCTCGGGCGAATACTACCTGGACGGCGTGTCGGTACGGCAGATGAGCAAAAACGCCCGCGCCACCCTGCGCAACCGCAAGATCGGATTCGTCTTCCAGTCGTACAACCTGCTGCCCAAAACCTCGGCACTGGAAAACGTGGAGCTTCCCCTGCTGTACAACCCCGACGTATCCGAAAGCCTGCGCAAACGCAAAGCCACCGAAGCCCTCGAAGCCGTCGGCCTGGCCGACCGCCTGCACCACCGCTCCAACCAGATGTCCGGCGGGCAGCAACAGCGCGTGGCCATCGCCCGGGCGCTGGTGAACGATCCGGTGATCATCCTGGCGGACGAAGCCACCGGTAACCTGGATACGCGCACTTCGTTCGAGATTCTGAAAATCATCCAAGGCCTGCATGCCCAGGGGCGCACCATCATCTTCGTTACGCACAACCCCGAGTTGTCGCAATTCTCCAGCCGGAACATCGTCCTGCGCGACGGGCACATCACCGAAGACCGCCCCAATCCTTCGATCGCTTCGGCGGCCGAAGTCCTCAAAACCCTTCCGAAAGAAGACGACTAAAGACCAATCCTTTCCATGAACTATAAAAACCTCATCCGCATCGCCCTGCGCGCCCTCTCGGGCAACAAGTTCCGAGGGTTTCTCACCATGCTGGGCATCATCATCGGGGTTGCCTCGGTCATCGCCATGCTGGCCATCGGACAAGGTTCCAAACGGAGCATCCGCGAACAGATCGCCGAAATGGGCTCGAACATGATCATGATCCATCCCGGAGCCGAACGCCGCGGCGGAGTGCGCATGGACCCCTCGGAGATGCAGTCCCTCAAGATCAAGGACTACCTGGATCTGGCCACCCAGACTTCGTACCTGGACAAGTGCTCGCCGATGGTCCAGTCTTCCGGCCAAGTCATCTACGGCGCCCAGAATGCCCAGACCAGCATCTACGGCGTAACCCCCGAATACCTCGACATCCGCAAATATTCGATAGGCGACGGCGACATGTTCACCCAGGCGGACATCAAAAGTTCGGCCAAAGTATGCGTAGTCGGGCAGACCGTGGTGGACAACCTGTTCCCCAACGGGGAAAACCCCATCGGAAAAGTCATCCGCTTCAAGACCATCCCGTTCCGCATCGTAGGCGTACTGACCTCCAAAGGTTACAACTCGATGGGACAGGACCAGGACGACCTCATCCTGGCTCCTTACACCGCGTGCAGAAACGTCTGCTGGCCATCACGCACCTGCAGAGTATCTTCGCCTCGGCCATCACCGAGGAAGATACCTACATTGCCATCGACGAGATCTCCGAAATCCTGCGCACCAACCACAAGATAAAGGCCGGGGACGACGACGACTTCACCATTCGCTCCCAGGAAGAAATGAGCAGCATGATGAGCTCGACCACCAACATGATGACCGTCCTTCTGGCCTGCATCGCCGGCATCTCGCTGCTGGTGGGCGGTATCGGGATCATGAACATCATGTACGTCTCGGTAACCGAACGCACCCGGGAGATCGGCCTGCGCATGTCCATCGGCGCCAAAGGCCGCCACATCATGCTCCAGTTCCTGATCGAGGCGGTGATCATCAGCGTAATGGGCGGTATCCTCGGGGTCATCTTGGGCGTGGGCGCTTCGCTGGCCATCAAGATGATCGCCGGATGGCCCATCTACATCCAGATGTGGTCGGTGGTCCTCTCGTTCGCCGTCTGCTCGGTTACCGGGATATTCTTCGGATGGTACCCGGCGCGCAAAGCCGCTTCGTTGGACCCCATCGAAGCCTTACGATATGAATAGTGCTTTTTTTCATAGCTATTTTGTGTGCTTTTAGATTGTTTTTCAGTCGGCCGGCCGCACCTTTTGCGGCCGGTTTTTTCATCCGAAAAGCCTTTTGAGAAGAAAAAAACAGTAATTTAGCCTCTCTGGACAAACCCATGGAACTGATGCCCAAAAAACGCCATGCCACCCTGCTGACCATCGCCATCCACCTGTTGGGGTGGGGGCTGCTGCTGGTCTTCCCCCTGCTGATGCGGTGGCAAAACCGCGAGGAAACCGTTACCCTGTCCTGGTACCTGGGATACGTAGCCGTACCCCTGTCGTGCATGATGGTCTTCTATGTCAACTACCTGCTGCTCATCCCCCGGATGCTGTTCCAGAAGCGTTGGAGTTCCTTTGCCCTGCTGAATATCCTGCTGGTAATCGTCGTCTGGTACGCCGGGCGGTTGTGGTGGGATTTTTACATAGAAAATGTCGCCGAGGCCATACCGCGCCCCCCGAAAAAGGACCGGGACCTGCCGCTCCTGATGTTTTTCGCCCGCGATATGATGTCCTATGCCCTGACCGTCGCCCTGGCCGTGGCCATCAAGATGACCTCCCGCTGGCAGCAGAGCGAACGCCAGCGCCACGAGGCCGAACGGCGGCGCAGCGAAGCCGAACTGGCCAACCTGAAAAACCAGCTCAACCCGCATTTTCTGTTCAACACCCTCAACAACATCTACGCCCTGGTCGAAGTAGCCCCCGAGAAAGCCCAACACGCCGTCCACGAGCTCTCCCGGCTGCTGCGTTACGTCCTCTACGAAGACGGCCCGGCCATGGTCCCCCTGGAAAAGGAACTGGAATTCCTGCGCAGCTACATCGACCTGATGTCCCTGCGCACCGGGAAGAACGTAACCCGGACCATCCGCCTGTCGGCGGACGACCCGCAGGCCTCCGTCGCCCCGCTTATCTTTATCTCGCTGGTGGAAAATGCTTTCAAACACGGGGTCAGCCCCACCGAAGACTCCTTCATCGACATCGACATCCACACCGAATCCGGAAACATCGTCTGCCGCACCGCCAACAGTAACTTTCCCAAAAACGATGCCGACCGAAGCGGGTCGGGCATCGGCCTGCGCAACCTCGAACGCCGCCTCAAACTCCTCTACGGCAGCCATTATAGTTTCACGCGCTGCGTAAAGGACAACGCCTACCGCTGCGAACTCATCCTTCCCGTAAAATCCTCGGCCACATGAGCACCCCCCTTTCGACCCTGATCGTCGACGACGAACCCCTCGCCCTGGACCTGATGGAGCGCTACGTGCTCCGCACCCCTTTCCTGCGCCTGGAGGCCAAATGCTCCGGCGGAGCCGAAGCGCTGGAAGCACTGGCCGGCGGAGGGATCGACGTCGCTTTTCTCGACATCCAGATGCCCGGCATGAACGGCCTGGAACTCTCGCGCCTGGCAGGAGACCGCACCCGGGTCATTTTCACCACCGCCTTCCAACAATACGCCCTCGAAGGCTTCCGCGCCGATGCCATCGACTACCTGCTCAAGCCCATCGACTACAACGAATTCCTCCGCGCCGCCCA
The DNA here is from genome assembly GCA_018715295.1 of Candidatus Merdimorpha stercoravium. GTDB lineage: Bacteria > Bacteroidota > Bacteroidia > Flavobacteriales > UBA1820 > Merdimorpha > Merdimorpha stercoravium. The sequence continues at coordinate 14,829 of DVLY01000150.1, forward strand.
CAAAGCCCTGAAATGGTTCTCGCTCACCCGCGAAAAAACGGAACCGACTCCTTCGGCACCGACCCACACCTACCTGCTGGTGCGCTCCGACTACCGGCAAGTGCGCATCGACACCTCCGACATCCTGTACATCGAAGCCCTGAAAGACTACGTAAAGATATTCCTGGCCTCCTCTCCCCAGCCGGTGATCACCCAAAGCAGTTTGAAAAGCCTGGAAGACCGTCTTCCCGCCGGGCAATTCATGCGCATCCACCGCTCGCACATCGTCCGGCTGGATGCCGTGAAGATCATCGAACGCAGCCGGGTGGTCTTCGGGAAAACCTACATCCCCATATCGGACACCTGCCGGGACGACTTCCTGCGGGCCCTCGAAGGGCGGCCTATCCCGCAATAGACAAAAACGATCCGCCCGACCTTTGACCTCCCGGGAGAAAACCGTACTTTTGTTTCCGCACAGTTCTCCACCGAGCGGACGGGTGCATTTCACGGCCTGCGGCCGTGAGCGCCGCTTGCGCGGCGCTCGCTTGGGGAGAAAACGAAACACACACCCTCAAAAAACAACCCACATATGGAAAACCCCGTAGAACGCGTAAAAATACTCATCATCGGCTCCGGCCCCGCCGGGTACACCGCCGCTATCTACGCCGCCCGCGCCGACCTCGCCCCCGTACTGTACACCGGACTGGAGATGGGCGGCCAGCTGACCAAAACCACCGAAGTGGAAAACTTCCCCGGATTTCCCGAAGGCGTGGACGCCAACCTGCTGATGAGCCAGATGGAACAACAAGCCCGGCGTTTCGGCACCGACATCCGCATGGGCACCGTCACCCGCGTCGCACTCGCCCGGGAAAAAGGGCAAGCACACCGCGTGGAGATCGACGGGGAAAAGACCCTCGAAGCCCAAGCCCTGATCGTAGCCACTGGCGCCTCGGCCCGCTGGCTCGGGCTGCCCTCCGAAGAACGTCTGAAAGGCTTCGGCGTATCGGCCTGCGCCACCTGCGACGGATTTTTCTATCGGGGAAAGACCGTCGCCGTAGTGGGAGGAGGCGATTCGGCGTTGGAAGAAGCCGACTACCTGTCCAAGATCTGCGCCAAAGTATACCTGATCGTACGCCGGGATGCCTTCCGCGCCTCGAAAGCCATGCAAGCCCGCGTAAGCTCCAACCCCAAGATCGACATCCTCTGGAACAGCCGTATCGACGAAATCCTCGGCCAGCAAGCCGTCGAAGGCGTCCGGATCAAGAGCAACATAGACGACTCCGTCCGGGAAATCGCCCTGGAAGGCGTATTCGTAGCCATCGGCCATCACCCCTCCACCGAGCTTTTCGCCGGCCAACTCGACCTCTCGCCCGAAGGCTACATCCTCACCCAGGCCGGCACCTCGCTCACCAACCTCCCCGGAGTCTTTGCCGCCGGCGACGTCCAGGACAACCGCTACCGCCAAGCCATCACCTCGGCCGGATCGGGTTGCAAAGCCGCCCTCGACGCCGAAAAATACCTCGCCGAACTGTAAACTCCGCGAGCCCCTTTCCGCCGTGCGGCCGGCAGGGAATCCCCTGCCGGCCGCACGGCGTTTTTGCCCGCCTCGGTCCGCTTGCGCCACGCAACCGGCTCACAACGGCCCCAAAACGTAGCGCACTGCCACCACCGCCGCATCGGAAAAACGCACCAGCGAATCCAAACGCACCTTGTAGTAAAAATCACCCGCCGACGGGCGGAAATCCATCTCCTCGCCCGGCACATCGCCCTCGGCCGACCATTCCGCCAGGAGCATATCCGCACCCCGGACCACATCCTCACCCATCGGCCCGCAATACCGTCCCGCCTGCCGCGTATCGAGCAGCGCACGACGGACGATCTGCCGGTCGGAAACCTCCTTCCCCACCGCGTTGTAACTCCAGCGGAACGTAACCCCGAAATATTCGCATCCCCCCTGCTCGATCTCCAACAGTGCATCCTCCCCGTAGCGGCACAACTCGTAACCCGTCACGGCATTCACCCGCACGAACGAATAATCGGCCGCCGCAAACGGCGTACTGTCCACCAGTATCGGCATCGGGACACCCCGTACACAATCGGAAACATCCACCCGGCTCCCTTCCGCCCCCACGCGCAGATCGACACAACGCTTCCACAGCGAATCCAACGAAACGCCTTCCTGCGCCGTCCCTTCGGTACGGACCGCATCCCGACAAGCGCACAACAGCCCGAGGGCTGCCAAGACAAAGAAGAGCCGATGTTTCATTTTCCGACGATTTTTTCCCGGTGAACCGATCCTTTCCCGTATCAGAAGAACACCACGTGAAAACAGCCGTTTTCGTCGAGCACCTGAGCCACCTTCGGCCGCAAAGCCCGCAAAAACTCCTGCGGATACGACAACGTGCTCTTGGCCACATCGGCCACATTGCCCTTGTCGCTGCAATGCTTCGATACATTCTCCGGGCCAAGGTACTTAATTTTTTGCTCCATAGCAAAAACTATCTCACCTTTGTTCTTTTTTTTATCAGAAAGATCTTTATACACCGCGATCACCTCCCGCCCCGGCTGGCGATATTGACTCTGCTGATAGGGGACACCCGTCCGCTCGAGATTCTCGAACATAATCCGGGCCTGGTCGTAAGGCGTCCGCGCGGTACTGGTTACCACGATCGTATCATTCCCCGAGGCCTCCCCAGCCTCTTTCAGGATCGAAAGATACTCCGGGGCAAGGGTTCCCTTTCTCACCGACACACGCACTTCCGTTTTCAAATCGCCTTTTTCTCTCTTTTCTTCTTTCATCTTTATCTCCTTGTCGTTTCCTCTAAAATAATCAAAAAAGAAATAAAAAACAAATTCGCCGCCCTTTCTCCATCCGCGCAGCGCACCCGGTTCGTTCGACAAAAAAGCCGGGGCGAAAGCCCCGGCTTTTTTGTCGAACGGCACCCCTTGGGAGGGGACCTATTCCAGTTCCTTCATCGCCGCATCCATCTTGGCTATGATCAGATCGTTGCGCAGGTTGCCCAGCGAACCGATGTGCGTATGGTTCAATTTCTTGTCCGGCGTAAAAGTCCCCTCGGCGATCTCGCGGCCCACCTTTTTGTACGCATCGCGAAACGGCATCCCCGAAAGCACCAGACGGTTCACCTCCTCCACGCTGAAGATGTAGCGGTAGCGCGGATCGTCCAGCAGGTCGCGGCTCACGCGGATATTGGCCAGCATGAAATCGGCCATGTCCAGACAGCTGTTCAACATGGACACCGCCGGGACAAAACACTCCTTGAGCAGTTGCAGGTCGCGCTGATAGCCCGAAGGCAGGTTGTTCTGGATCAGGATCAGTTCGTTGGGCAGTGCCTGGATGCGGTTGCATTTGGAGCGGATCAACTCGAAGACATCGGGATTTTTCTTGTGCGGCATGATGCTCGACCCGGTAGTCAGTTCGTCGGGAAAGGACACGAAACCGAAGTTCTGGCTCATGTACAGGCAGATATCCATCGCCATCTTGGACAGCGTACCCGCCACGGAAGCCATGGCAAAAGCCGAGGTCTTTTCCAGTTTTCCGCGGCTCATCTGTGCCGCCACGGAATTGACCTTCATCTGCGAAAAACCCAGTTCACGCGTAGTTACCTCGCGATCGATGGGAAACGACGAACCGTACCCGGCCGCCGAACCCAAGGGATTCTGGTCGGCAATGCGGTACGCCGCGTTGAGCAGGTACATGTCGTCCACCAGACTCTCGGCATACGCCCCGAACCACAAGCCGAACGAAGAAGGCATCGCCACCTGGAGATGGGTGTAACCCGGCAGCAGGACATCCTTGTACTGCTCCGAGAGGGCAATGAGCCGATCGAAAAGCGTGCGCACGCCCCGGCGGATATGCAGCAATTCGTCCCGCACATACAGGTGCATGTCGACCAGCACCTGGTCGTTGCGCGAGCGGGCCGTATGGATCTTCTTGCCTGTATCGCCCAAACGCTCGGTGAGCATAAATTCGATCTTGGAGTGTACGTCCTCGAACTCGTCCTCGATCTTGAAACCGCCTTTTTCGATCTCCGCCCCGATAGCGTCCAGTTCCCGGAGCACACCCTCGAGTTCCTCGTCGGTCAGCACCCCGATGCGGTTCAGCATCACGGCCTGCGCCTTGTTGCCCTGCACGTCGTAGCGCGCCAGCACCTGGTCCAGCACACGGTCGTTCCCGACGGTAAACACATCTATCTTTTGATCGATGGAATATCCCTTGTCCCAGAGTTTCATACTTTTCCTCGTTTTTATCTTTTGTATTTCCTTTTACTGCACCTGGTATCTTCTTTGCCAAAAGAAGGTTACGTGCGTACCATCATCCCACGAGCAATCGTTCCAGCAGCTGCCCGTACACCCGTATCCCCTGCTCCAATTCGGCCACTTCCACGTATTCGTCCGCCGTATGGGAACGTTCGGAAAGCCCCGGACCTATCTTCAGGCACGGGCACGGCAGCAAAGCCGCATCCGACATCGTCGGCGAGCCGAACGAATCCAAGCCCAACGCACGCCCCGCCTCGACCAAGGGATGGTCCGAGGCAATGGCCCACGCCCTGCGCCGCAACGAGCGCGCCTGCGCCTGCGCCCCGATGAGCCCTTGCAAAGTGTCCATGATCTCCCGGTTGGTATAGGCATCGGTGGTGCGTATATCCACCGTAAAGGTGCATTTGTCCGGGATCACGTTGTGCTGGGTACCGGCCTGGACCATCGTAACGGTCATCTTTACCTTTCCCAACGTGGGCGACACCCGCGGGAACTCGTACCGGCGGATCGCCTCGATGTCCTGCATCGCTTTGTAGATCGCATTGTCTCCCTCCTCGCGCGCCGCATGGCCGCTGCGCCCCTGCGCCGTACAATCCACCACGATCAGCGACTTTTCGGCCACCGCCATCCGCATCCCGGTCGGTTCCCCGACGATCGCACAGTCTATCGGGGGCAAATGCTCCCACAGCGCCGACACACCATCGGCCCCCGAGCACTCTTCCTCGGCTACCGCGGCCAAAGCCAGGTTGTACCGCAAGCCCTCCCGAGGATAAAAGCGCGCAAAAGCCTCGATCAACCCCACCAACGGAGCTCCCGCATCGTTGCTGCCCAACCCGTACAACCGCCCCTGCTCCAATGAAGCCCGGTACGGATCGCGCGTATAGCCGGCCGCCGGGCGCACCGTATCGTGATGCGAGCACAGCAAAAGCGTAGAGAGTCCCGGGTCGAAATGGCGGTTGAGGGCCCATACGTTGTTCTTGACCCTTTGCGCCGCGATACCCCGTTCCGAAAAGTGGGAAAGCAGATACTCGGCCGTGCCGTCTTCCTGTCGCGAACAGGACGGTATCTCCACCAGACGAACCAGATTTTCCAAGGCCGTAGCCAAGGCTTTTTCGATCGAGCATTCCATAAATGCAAAAATACGAAAAGACGAGCGCAGCGGCAAACCGGAAACGAAGTTTTCGGGTTGGACGGATGCCGGGCTGCCTCCTGTTTTATCCAAAAATAGGGAAAAGCGCGGGCAGCCAAAAACCGATTAAAGTTGACTGTTTACATCAACGGAGAATACGGTGCCTGTATGGAGCAATTTGCGCAATGGAACCGGATAACGGAACAAATAACCCATGAAGGGGCTGTAGATGTTGTTTTTATGTCAGAGCAATGGATTCCTATGCGATTGTTCCTCATTTACGGAGAATAAATTTCGAATATTCGTTTTATATCGACCCGAAGAGCGATATATTTTATTTGAACGGGATATCGGAAAAGCAGTCGTTGCTTCATACTTTTCTGGTGGATGGAGACAACCGGATGGTGTTGGTCGGTTCGCCGATCGACAATGCGCAGATGTTGGCACTCTACAAACAGCAGATCCGCCGCCTTTCGCAAGGAGGTTAAAGAGTGTGAAAATTGCTTATGTTAATAACGCGCGAGGCCTTGACAACTTTGCGTTTTTTCGTTTTATTTGGTGTGCGGGATACCCCGATTTGGCGGGGTGAGCAAACCGTGCACAGCTCTCCGACGTGGCACTGGCCAATATCGAGGCCTTGGCAAATGCGGAACTTACGGAAGGTTGCGACAATACCACTCCCGGGATTTGTTGGAATGAAGAGACGATAGTGTTTCCGTATGGTTTTACAGGTCGTGTTTGCCTTTTTACCAATGATCTTGAAACCTATTGTACAGGGAATTATATAGACAATATGGGGCAGTTGCATTAAATATCTCTCGGATAGCGATGAAGTATTTTCCCTTTATCCTTTGTTTTGGGTTTTTCCTCAGTTGCGGGCGCCCGTCCCGACTATGCGACCTCGGTGTACACGCAAACCCTCAAGCGGCTGTATCCGGACGTCCCGGTGGTCATCGGAGGGATCGAGGCTTCG
>DVLY01000151.1 GCA_018715295.1 Candidatus Merdimorpha stercoravium
CTTCGGCGCCCCGCTTGCCCGCCCTTATGGGTAGGTCCTATTTGTCCCGACTATTCCCGGTCGAAGTCCCACGCGCAGCGGCGCATATCCACCCGCACTTTGTCGGAGAAACGCACTCCTTCGCCTTCGAGGAGTTCCCGTTGCCGGGCCCATCCCGGGACGATCCGCCCCCGGCTATCGACCACCCGGTGGCAAGGAATGCCCTCCGGAGCGTTCTTCAAGGCCGTACCCACCGCCCGGGCGCGGGACGGATGCCCGATCAGGCGGGCGATCCCGCCGTAGGAGAGAACCCGTCCCCGGGGGATCGCCCGCACCATTTGGTAGACTTGTCGTCGGAAATCCTCGCGGTCGTATCGCGTGGGAGGAGTATCGGGAGAAAACGGGCGTTTCATCGGGGGGAATGTGTGTGCGGGCCGTCAGCCGGCCACATCGAGGATCATCATCACGACAAATCCGACCATCAGGCTCATCACCGCCGTATCGGCGTACTTGTCCCGCTGGGTTTCGGGGATCACTTCCTCCACCACCACGTAGATCATCGCTCCGGCGGCAAACGCCAGGATGTAGGGTAGGGCCGGTTGGAACACCATCACTGCCGCCGCTCCTATGACGGCCGAGATCGGTTCGACCACGGCGGAAAGCTGTCCGAAGAAAAAGCTGCGCCTCCGCCGCATGCCCAGCGCGCGCAACGGCAGGGAAACGGCCGTCCCTTCCGGAAAATTCTGGATGCCCATTCCGATGGCCAGGGCGATGGCTGCCGGGATGGTCGCCCCTTCGATGCCGGCTCCCACTGCGCCGAAAGCTACCCCGACGGCCAGACCTTCGGGAATGTTGTGCAGGGTGATGGCCAGGATGAGCAGCGTGGTGCGGTGCAGCGAGGAGGGTGCTCCGTCCGGCGAACTGTCCGTCATGTTGGGATGCAGGTGCGGGGTGAGCCGGTCGAGCGCATAGAGGAACAGGGCGCCCCCCAGGAATCCCACAGCCGGGGGAAGCCATGCGTAGGCGCTGAACAGGCGCGACATTTCCACCGCCGGGGAGAGCAGCGAAAAGAAAGCGGCGGCCAACATCACTCCGCCGGCAAATCCGAGCATGAGGTCCATCGTGCGGCGTTTGACTTCGCGGAAGAAAAACACCAGGGTCGCTCCCAGGGCGGTCATCCCCCAGGTAAAGAGCGTGGCGAAGAGTGCCTGCACCGGCGCGGAAAACTGGGATAGAAATTCGGTGAGCGTCTGGTACATAGGCGAAGGTTTGAGTTCGATTTTTTTCTTTTCCCGATGGGGCGGAGATAAAGGTACGGCTTGCTCCGCGGACTGCCGTCCGGCTTTCGACCGATGTGCCGATTTGTTCGACGGGCGGATTTACAGCCCTCTTTCGGGCTTTATCGATCGCTCGAAGGTCTGACCGTTGCGCTGGAGGGAAAGTACGACCGATGTGCGGGTGGTGTCTTGGAGCAAGTGTTCGATTTGTTCTTTGGATATGTGCTTGACCTGTGTCGTGTCGATGGCCAGCAGCACATCGCCCAACATGACTCCTGCTTCCTCGGCCGCGCTTTCGACGCGCAATCCGGTGATGACCACTCCTTCGCAGATGTCCGTACGGTCCGTACACAGAAGACCGCTGCCGTAGTTTTCATACGGTTGTGCGTAATACGCATTGGGGCGCAGGTACAGGTAATTGTCCTTCAAGTCGAGGATCACATCGAACCGGTTCAGGATCTTGTTGCCGATAAGACCTAGGTAATCCCTGCTGGAGAGAGCTCCGGCCGCATCGGAAGAATACGCTACGGAGAGGTCTTTCAGACGGAAGGTATCGAGAACCGCTTCTTGGGCCAAGAGATTGGTTTGTTCCGAATAGCCTCCTATTCCGCCCGGATAGAAGCGATACCGGGCTTTTTCACATGGAAGTTGTTCCAGGGCGTACTGCTGGGCTGTGGATCGAGTCAAAATGATCGAACCTCCGCATCCCGTATCCAGTAGGAACGGTCCTTCAATCTGTTTTCCGGAGATGGAAATGCGGGTATGGAGGAACAATTGTCCGTTGTGAAGTTCCAGGGCAATGCGGCGGTATCCGCTCGTGTCGGGCAGGGTGGAGGCTACGGCAAAGCGCCCGTGGAGGTAGTCGATCGCGAGGTATTTTCCCGCTGCTGCGCTAAAGAAATCCTTGCCCACGATGCCGTCTGCCTTTCGTCCGAGAATTTCTTTTAACTCGATCAGCGGGGTGATCGAGCTTTGATATTCCCCGGAGAGGGTGTCGATAGAAAAAACCAGGGGGATTGTCACCAGAGGGGTCATCTTCTGTTCGACGCCGGCACCTTGGAGCAGGGCTTTGCCCAGGGGATAGGCCTGGGAGGAAAAGTTTTCGGCGTAGAACAAACTGTCCAAGTAGAAACCGGTCGCTCCCGTATCGAAAACGAATTGTCCGCGGATAGAGTCGGATATGGTTACCGGAAGGTAGATGTGGCTGTGGAAAGCCGGTCGCATGCAGGCATGGAAGGCCTCTTCCTCTTTCGGGGTAGAGTTGCAGGCTCCCGTCAGAAGTCCTATCGCAAGAAAGAAGTAGAGGAGTGTTTTTTTCATGGGATTACTCGCGGATCAGTTTTTTGTAGCGGATGCGGGTAGGGGTGGTATCGCCCAAGCGCTTTTTCTTGTTCTCCTCGTATTCCGAGAAGGAGCCTTCGAAGAAGTACACTTGCGAGTCGCCTTCGAAAGCCAGGATGTGCGTGCATACCCGGTCGAGGAACCAGCGGTCGTGCGAGATGATCACGGCGCATCCGGCGAAGTTGTCCAAGCCTTCCTCGAGGGCGCGGAGGGTATTGACGTCCAGGTCGTTGGTCGGCTCGTCCAGCAGCAGTACGTTGCCTTCTTCCTTCAGGGTGATGGCCAGGTGCAGGCGGTTGCGCTCCCCGCCGGACATCTCGCCCACCAGTTTGTTCTGTTCGGTGCCGGAGAAGTTGAAACGCGAGAGGTACGCCCGTGAATTGACCTGCCGCCCGCCCATCAGGATCAGTTCCTGACCGCCGGAGAAGTTTTCCCAGATGCTCTTTTTCGGGTCGAGTCCGGCGTGGGTCTGGTCGACGTAGCCTATCTTGACCGTTTCGCCCACTTCGAAGGTACCGCTGTCGGGCTGTTCTTCGCCCATGATCATGCGGAAGATGGTCGTTTTTCCCGCTCCGTTCGGCCCGATGATGCCCACGATGCCGTTCTGCGGCAGGCGGAAATTCAGGTCGTCGTACAGCAACTTGTCCCCGAAAGCTTTCGATACGTGCAGGGCTTCGATGACGTTGGTCCCCAGGCGCGGGCCGTTCGGGATGTAGATTTCGAGTTTTTCTTCCTTTTCCTTCTGATCCTCGTTCAACAGGCGTTCGTAGGAGGAGAGACGGGCTTTGGATTTCGCCTGGCGGCCCTTGGGGTTTTGCCGTACCCAGTCCAATTCGCGCTGGAGGGTCTTGGCGCGTTTGGAAGCCTGTTTTTCTTCCTTGGCCAGGCGCTGGGTCTTTTGCTCCAGCCACGAGGAGTAGTTGCCCTTCCAGGGAATGCCCTCGCCCCGGTCCAGTTCCAGGATCCATCCGGCTACGTTGTCCAGGAAATAGCGGTCGTGGGTAACGGCGATGACCGTGCCCTTGTACTGCCGCAGGTGTTCCTCGAGCCAGAGGATGCTCTCGGCATCCAGGTGGTTGGTCGGCTCGTCCAACAGCAGCACGTCCGGCTCCTGAAGCAGCAGGCGGCACAGGGCGACGCGGCGGCGTTCACCGCCCGAAAGGGTCGCTACGGGTGTGTCGCCGGGAGGAGTGCGCAGGGCGTCCATTGCGATGTTGAGCCGGGTATCGAGTTCCCAGGCGTTCTTGGCATCGATCTCGTCCTGGAGTTCTCCCTGGCGGCGCATCAGGGCGTCCATCTTGTCGGGGTCGGAGTACACTTCCTCCAGACCGAACTGCTCGTTGATCCGGTTGTATTCGTCCAGAATGGCCACGGTGTCGGCCACGCCTTCCTTGACGATGTCGAGCACCGTCTTGTCCGGGTCGAGCTGCGGGTCCTGCGGCAGGTAGCCTACGGTGTAGCCCGGAGCGAAGACCACGTCGCCCTGGTATTCCTTTTCGATGCCGGCGATGATGCGCAGCAGGGTGGACTTTCCGGCGCCGTTGAGTCCCAGGATGCCGATCTTGGCTCCGTAGAAAAAGCTGAGGTATATGTCTTTCAGGACGGTTTTGCCTGTGCGGGAGTAGGTCTTGGTCACTCCCGTCATGGAAAAAATGACTTTGTTGTCGTCTGCCATGGCCAGTAAAGGTTTTGTCGGTTGGTTACAGGGGCAAAGATACTCTTTTGTCCGGTATTTCCGGGCAGGGAGGGAAGGGGAAATCCCCTGGGGCGCCCGGGAGGATTACCGCACGAAAACGTCCTCGAATACCGAGCGGTTGCCCACCCCGTCGGTAACCTCTACCCGCAGCGTGTGGCGTCCCGGAGGAATGTTTTCCCGTTGGGTGTCCAAGGTCAGCTCGCGCCGTTTGTATTCGTATTCCATCAGCACCCATCGGCCGTCTATGTACGCGTCGAAGGAGGCGATCCCGGTCTGCCCGTCGCGGATGTACATCCGCAGGTAGCGTCCGGGCAGTTTTTCTCCCGAACGCCAGGAGCCTTTCTCGATGCTCGGGGGGATGGTGTCGAGCGCCACGGTGAAGGTGCCCGGGGTAGAGGTGCGCAGGGTGAGCCTCCCTTCGGAGACCTTTCCGCCCAAAAAACCGTAGGATACCGTGCCGTCCCGACGGGGGTAGGGCCGGGCTACGACGGCTTTTTGCTGCCACTGGGGTGGAAGGTGGCGGATGTCGAACTGTACGGTGAAGGGACCTTGCAGGGGCACCGATCGGTTGTGCAGGCGGAAAGTCATCGAGTCGATGGGTTCGAAGTCGAAATACAGGCTCTTGTAAAAAGTCCCGGCGGGGAAGTCGGCTCGGAACCGTCCGTACTGGATCCGGTTGTACCGCTGCGCGTCGAAATACACCAATATGGAATGGTCCGTCGGGGTGGCTGTATGGCGGGGCTGGTATGCCTGCGGGGAGGCGCTGCCCATGACCGTTACCGAGCGGCGGGTAACGTTCCCGGCCAGGTCCCGGATCTCGATGCGCACTTCGTGCTGGCTGCCGGGGGTCATCTCCAGAATGGGCGAAGCGGTGCAAAGGGTGTCGTAGAGGGTCAGGCGGTTGAAGGGTTCGACGTAGCACTTGACCAGCCGGACGCCTTTGCGGATGTAGTAGTCGTAGGCGATGTGCCGGTCGATGAGCCCGGTGTGCTCGAAGTAAAACCCGTCCATCCGCATGCCGTAGGCCTTCTGTCCGTCCACATAGAGGTCGATGCCGTACACGCCGTTGTGGTTGGGCGCGTCGTCCATCGTGTCGTAGGCGTCTACCAGGAAGGCCACGCGGCCGGAGGCTTTCACCAGGGCATGGTCCCGTCCTTTTTCAAAGACGATGCGGCGCGGTTCGGAGAGGGTTTCCAGCGAGTCCGACCCTTCGAGGTTCATGAGGTAGAGCCCGTTTAAGGTCGGGGCCCGGTGGTCGTCCACCGAAAAGCCGAAGAGCAGCGGGTTCATCGCCAGGTTGTCCCGCGTGCGGCGCACCTCGAAGTGCAGGTGCGGCCCCATCGACCCGCCGGTGTTGCCCGACCAGGCGACGAGTTCGCCCTTTTCGACCGGGATTTCCCCTTCGGGGATTTCGATGTTCACGGCGTAGCTGCGCTCGGCATATTGCCGGGCGTGGACTACCGAGTCGATCTTCGGGGCAAAACCGTTTAGGTGGCCGTACACGGTGGTGTAGCCGTTGGGATGCCGCAGGTAAAGCGCCTTGCCGTAACCTCCGTGGCTCACGCTCACCCGTGCCACCGAGCCGTCGGCGGGGGCGAGGATCTCCTTCCCGACGACGAACTGGGTCTTGAAGTCGTCTCCCGAATGGAAATGCCCGTCGCGCAGTTCGCCGAAGGAGCCGGCCAGGACCCGTTTGTGCGCCATGGGAGCGGAAAAGTCGTGGCGGGGTACTTCCGGGGGCTGTTGGGCGGCGCAGAAAAGCCCGCCGAGAAAGAAGATCGAGAGAAACAACGTACGGTTCATCGGGATGAGGTTCTGAAGTATTTCTAATGAAAAGCAAAGATAAGTATTAAAATGTGGGCGGATATTGTTGGCCAGTTCAAAATGTGTGCTTATATTTGCTGAATGCCGGGTTTTTCGGCAACGACGGATTTTCTCACCTTATTTTTCAACTAAAAACGATAGAATGACGCGATGAAAAGACTATTGCTACTCGTTTCGTGCTTTGTTTGCGCCGGGGCTTTCGCCCAGGATGCGGACAAGGCGATAGAGTCGGTCAAGGAGAAGTTGGCGCTCGACGATCGTACGAGCGTCTTCGATGTGAAGGCTGTCCCGACCAACGGCCCGACGGTGCTCACCGGGGAGACTTCCGTCCCCCAGGCCAAGGAGGAACTGCTCAGGATGTTGGAGGATCAGGGCGTCGAAACCATCGATGCGATCACTTTGTTGCCCGACGAGAAGGCTTTGGAAGGAAAGACTTACGGGGTGATCCGTATCCCGGTGGGGACCTTGCGCTACGGGCCTTCGTACGCTTCGGAACAGGCTACGCAGTTGCTCATGGGTACCCCGGTGCGCATTCTGAAAAAGGCCGGCTGGTATCTGGTGCAGACTCCCGAGGATTACGTGTCGTGGGTGTCCTCCAGCTCTGTCGAGCCGATGACCCGCCAGCAGTACAACGAATACCTCTCGCATAAAAAACTCATTTTCCTTTCGGACGAGGGCTGGATCTATGAAAAACCGGATGCCTCCTCGCAGCGGGTGGCGCCGGTGCTGGTAGGGGCTTTGCTGCTCGACAAGGGGAGCAAGGGCAAATACGCCCAGGTAGAACTTCCCGACGGCCGGCAAGGGTATGTACCCAAAAGCCAGGTAACCGATTTCGACCAGTGGCGCAAGGATACGCGCCCCACGGCGGAAAATGTAGTGAAGAATGCGTATCGTTTTATGGGTACCCCGTACCTGTGGGCCGGTACTTCGGCCGATATGCTGGACTGCAGCGGGTTTACCAAGACGGTTTATATGATCAACGGGGTCATCCTGGCTCGGGACGCCTCTCAGCAATGTTTCACGGGGGAGAGCGTCGATATTTCCTCGGGCTATGACAAGCTCCAGCCGGGCGATCTGGTGTTCTTCGGCAACCGCAAACCCGACGGTTCGCCCAACCGGGTATGGCACGTGGGCATCTACGTGGGCGACGGACGCTTTATCCACGAGGCGGGCGACGTGCACGTGAGCAGTTTCAACCCCGAACATCCCGAGTATTCCCAGTCCTATGTGGACATCCTGGTGCATGCCGCGCGCATCATCGGCAACCAGGACAAGGGCCTGGGCATCACTTCTTATGAAAACAACCCGTATTTTGCACAGCAGTAACGAATTCATTAGGAACAACAAAAAAAGGAAGATACGATGGACAAGAACAGACGCGATTTTCTCAAAAAAGCAGCGATAGTAACCGGCGCCGGAATACTGGCCGGTGCCTCCAACCCCGTACTGGCTTCGGTGGTGGGCGGCTCGAAAGCCCCGGCGATCCAAAAAGGCGGCAGCAAAACGATGAAACTGACATTCAAACCCTACGAAACCAAATTTCTCCACCAGTTTGCCGTATCGGGTTCTTCCCGGGCTTTCACCGAACTGGTGCAGGTGCAGATAGAATACGACGGAGTGGTGGGCTACGGCGAGGCCGTAACGCCTCCCTACCTGGGCGAATCGCAGGCCTCGGTGGTGGAATTCCTCAAGCGGGTGGACCTCTCCCAGTTCTCCAATCCTTTCGAGTTGGACGACATCCTCACCTACGTCGATAACATCACCGCGTACAATGCGGCTGCCAAGGCTTCCATCGACATCGCCCTGCACGACTTGGTGGGCAAGCTCCTGGGGGCGAAATGGTGCGACATCTGGGGTTATACGGCTGCCAAAGCACCGGCTACGTCCTACACCATCGGCATCGACACGCCGGAGGTGGTCCGCCAGAAAACCCGAGAGGCCGCTCCGTACAGCATCATCAAGGTCAAACTCGGCGGCGAGGAAGACAAGGAACTGGTCAAGACCATCCGCGAGATCGAACCGACCAAACCGTTGTGCGTGGATGCCAACCAAGGGTGGAAGGACAAGAGCTATGCCCTGGACATGATCTACTGGTGCAAGGAAAACGGCTTTATCTTCGTCGAGCAGCCTATCGGCCGCTACAATCTCGACGACATGGCCTGGATCACCGAGCGCAGCCCTCTGCCCACCGTGGCCGACGAGTCGTGCCAGCGCCTGGTCGATGTCAAGAAACTCCACGGGGTATTCTCGGCCATCAACATCAAACTGATGAAGTGCACCGGTATGCGCGAAGCCCACAAGATGGTCGAACTGGCCCGTGCGCTGGACATGAAGATCATGTTGGGCTGCATGAGCGGTGAAACATCGTGCGGCATTTCGGCAGCAGCCCAGCTTTCCCCGGCCATCGACTGGGCCGACCTGGACGGCAACCTGCTGATAAACAACGACAACTTCACCGGCATGAAAATCGTAAACGGAAAAATAACCTTGGCCGACCTCCCCGGAGTGGGAGCCGTGCCCAAAAAAGCGTAAAATACAATGAAGAAACACTTTCTTACTACGGCAGCCGCTTCGGCAGCACTTTTGCTGGTAGCGGCTTGCGGCTCGAAAACTCCTGACGAGCAACTTCGCGACAACCTGGCCGCCGGCGAATACGCCCAGGCGGAAAAATTGCTCGATTCGCTCATCGCCGGTGCAGGCGACGACTTCGAGAGAGCACTGGGATACATCCAGAAGAAGGATTCGCTTTACAAGCTCCGCAGCGATTTCCGTCGCACCAAGGATGAAATGATCACCTACGTGGAGCGTTACTATGGCGACAGCGCCCTGGTGAAGGTCAACGGTTGGATCAAGGACGGTACGCTCGAATACCGAGTGATCGACGGCGATACGCTCTTTTTCCGCAATGCCGCTCCCAATGTGTTCCGTGTGGACAAGGAAGCGATCGCCCGCGCTTCGGTGGGCGACGACGGAGGCCGTTCGCAGGATTCGGTGCTCAATGCCAACCTGCCGGAGATCCTGGCGGCTCCCAGCGGTCAGATCGCGGCGCCCAAGAAGATGAAAGTACGCCACCACATTACCGTCAAGGCCGATGCTGTTCCGGCCGGCGACACGCTGCGGGTATGGATCCCGATGCCGCGTCCCGATGTGCCGCGTCAGACGGATGTACAACTCTTGGGCTCGTCCGATTCGGTAACCGTTTCCCCGCTGGAATACGGACATTACAGCGCATACATGGAACGGGTGGCCGAAGCCGGAAAACCGACCGAGTTTTACGTGGATTACCAGTACACGTGCTGGGGACAGCATTTCGACCTGGAAGGGGTTGAAATCGCTCCGTACGACACCGCCTCGGCCGTGTACAAACAGTACACCGCTGTCCGCGCTCCGCATCTGTTGCAGAGCGAGTCGATGCGGCAGCTGGCCGCCGAGATCGTCGGCGACGAGACCCATCCGTACCTCAAACTCCGCAAGATCTTCGATTACGTCAAACAGTACCCCTGGGCTTCGGCGCTCAACTATTCGATCATCGAGGACATTCCCCAGTATGTGCTGGACAACAAAAAAGGCGACTGCGGTCAGGTGGCCCTGCTGCTGATCAACCTGTCGCGCGCGGCCGGCATTCCTGCGCGTTGGCAGAGCGGTCTGATGATGCACCCCGGGGCTTGGAACATGCACGACTGGGCTGAAGTGTACTACGAAGGCATCGGTTGGACGCCGGTGGACGTTTCCTTCGGCCGCAACCAGACCTTGACCAACGAGGGCGGTGCGCAGTTCTTCGACAGCGGTATCGACTCCTACCGGATGGTAGCCAACAGCGACTATACGTGCGGTTTCTATCCGCCCAAGAAATATCCGGCCAGCGACACGGTCGATTTCCAGGCCGGAGAGGTCGAGACTTCCGACGGCAACCTGTTCTACGACAAGTGGTCGTGGGGTCTGGACATCGATTACCTGAATTGATCCTTTCCCTTTAAGTCCACCCCTCCTCTCCCCGGTGCGGCAGTTTGCGCAAGGCGAAAAATCGCACCGGGAAGATGGAGGGGTGGATAGTTTTTAGTAGCTTTGCAGGGTAGAAGCGCCCCGGGACGGCAGAGGAGGAACGTGCGAGGATGAAGGGGCTGGAGAGGCGGTCGCGGAACGTCCCGTTGGGGCAAATCCCCGCCAAATCCCCGCGGGCACCAAGCGGAGCCAACCGGAAGAGCATGCGAAGAGATTTTTAAGATTAAGGAATATACAACAATTTGAACAAGCAAATGGCTGAATTCAAGTATCAAACACCAAAGCCGCTGGGCGAAGACACCACCGAGTATCGCCTGCTGACCAAAGATTACGTATCGGTCGTGGAATGCGGCGGAAGAAAAATCCTCAAAGTAGAACCCGAAGGACTTCGCCTGCTGGCACGTGAAGCCTTTGCCGACGTATCGTTCTACCTGCGCCCCGCGCACCTGAAAAAACTGGCCTCCATCCTGGACGACCCCGAAGCCTCGGACAATGACAAGTTCGTCGCTTACACCATGCTGCGCAACCAGGTCGTAGCCGCACAAGGCAAACTCCCCACCTGTCAGGACACCGGTACCGCCATCGTCATGGCCAAGAAGGGCGAGGATGTCTATACCGGGGTGGACGATGCCGAATGGCTCTCCCACGGTGCGTACGACACCTACCAGGAGCGCAACCTGCGCTATTCCCAGGTAGTGCCCTACACCATGCTCGAGGAAAAGAACTCCGGCACCAACATGCCCGCCCAGGTGGACATCTATTCCAAGCCGGGCAACCATTACGACTTCCTGTTCGTTACCAAAGGCGGCGGTTCGGCCAACAAGACCTTCCTGTTCCAGCAGACCAAGGCCCTGCTCACGGAAGCCAACCTCGAAAGATTCCTCCGCGAAAAGATCCAGACCCTCGGCACGGCAGCCTGCCCGCCGTATCACCTGGCTATCGTCATCGGAGGCACCTCGGCCGAAACCAACCTCAAGACCGTCAAGGAAGCATCGACCGGTTATCTCGACGCCCTGCCCACGCACGGCAACGACGGCGGCCAGGCTTTCCGCGACCTCGAATGGGAAGCCAAGGCGTTGAAGATATGCCAGGAATACGGTCTCGGTGCGCAGTTCGGCGGAAAATACTACGTGCACGACGTCCGGGTTATCCGCATGCCGCGTCACGCGGCTTCGTGCCCGGTGGGCATCGGGGTAAGCTGCTCGGCCGACCGGAACATCAAGGCCAAGATCACCGAGGAGGGTATCTTCCTCGAACAGCTCGAAAAGCATCCTGAAAAATACCTTCCCGCCCAGGAACCCAAACTGGCTCCGGCCGTGAAGATCGACCTGGATCGCCCGATGAAGGAAGTCCTGGCCGAACTGACCAAGTACCCCATCAAGACGCGTTTGAGCCTCTCCGGTACGCTCATCGTGGCGCGCGACATCGCCCACGCCCGCATCAAAGCCATGCTGGACGAAGGAAAACCGATGCCCGAGTACTTCAAGAACCACCCCATCTATTACGCCGGCCCGGCCAAGACGCCTGCCGGAATGCCTTCCGGTAGCTTCGGCCCGACCACAGCCGGCCGCATGGACCCCTATGTGGACGAATTCCAGAAGCACGGCGGTTCGATGATCATGGTGGCCAAGGGCAACCGTTCGCCCATCGTCCGCGATGCGTGCAAGGCCAACGGCGGCTTCTACCTCGGTTCCATCGGCGGTCCGGCCGCTATCCTGGCAGCCGAGAACATCAAGTCGGTCGAAGTGGTCGATTTCGAAGAGCTGGGCATGGAGGCTGTCCGCAAGATCCGCGTGGAAGATTTCCCGGCCTTTATCATCTGCGATGACAAGGGCAACGATTTCTTCGAGCAGCTCTGCGGAGGCTGCAGCCATCACTGATCCGTCGGATCCGTTCCGACTTCGGGCACGGGGGCGCTGAAAGCGCCCCCGTGTTTTTTTGGTCCGCCAGGACTCTTTTGCAGGAAGGGGATCGGGGCGGGCGGAGGTGGTTTGTGAAGAAAGGACGGGAAAAAGATGTAAATTGCACCGGAAGCGGGACCAAAATTCGTTCAAGGATGAGAAGAATTGCATGGATCGCAGTGCTCCTGTCAGCGTGCGGGGCGCTGTGGGGGCAGGAGATCACCGAAGAGAATTTTCTGAAGGAAGAAAACGCACTGGCGGCGCGTTTCGAGGCGCAGAGCGAAGCCTTCTCCGGGCAATTTGCCGCTGCGCAGAGCCAGGCGAAAAGAGACAGCCTGACGGCTGCCTACAACGCTCTTTTCCAGCAGTGCCTTCACGCTATGGAGGTATTGAGTGTGAAATACGCAGCGACCCCCAGCGGCCTGCAGCGGTGTTTTGCGGTGCGGCTCGGCCTGTCCAAGGATACGCTTCGCGCCGTATGGAATCGCCTGCCGAAGGAACTGCGCCGCAGCCCGTACGGTCGGGCGGTGGCTCTTCATTGTCGCGCGAAGGAGCTGCGTCCGGGCGGGAAGGTGTACAACCTCCGTGCGTGGAATGCGCAGGGGAGGCCTTTTCGGTTGCGTCAATGGCGAGGGACACCGGTGCTGCTGCTCTACGGCGGCTTGGGCTGCATGGGCGCTTCGGGACGGGAATACCTCGATGCGCTGTACGCGAAAACCTCCCGGGAGGAGCTCCGGATCGTCGTGTTTTGGCCGGTTTCTTCCCCGGACGAATTGGCGGCTCTTGCCGAGGAATACCCGTCGAGATACCTTCAGGTGTCCGATTTCAAGGGCGACACCACTCCCGTGAAGATCCGTTGCCAGGCGCAGGCGACCCCGACCTGTTTCCTGCTGGATAGCCGCGGCCGCCTGGTGTTCAAGACCATAGGCCTCTATCCGGGAAAGGTGGAAGAATACTTGTCGGCAAAAGACCGGTAGCGCATTCGGGAGCGGGTTCGTGGCACGATCTCCCCAAACACCGCGCGGGCATTCCTCTCCGAGGAATGCCCGCGCGGTGTTTGGGGAGGTGGAGGGAGCCTTTCAGAGCGGATACCCCTCGAAGTCGTACAGGGCGGTCGAGAGGTAACGTTCGCCCGTATCGGGCAGCAGCACCACGATATTTTTGCCGGCATAGGCTTCTTCCTGTGCCAGCAGGGAAGCTGCATAGACAGCCGCTCCCGAGGAAATGCCCACCAGAAGCCCTTCGCAGGTGGCCAGTTCGCGGGAGGTGCGGATAGCATCCTGATCCTTGACCCGCACGATGCGATCGACTGCGCGGGCGTCGTAGTTGTCCGGGACGAATCCGGCGCCGATCCCTTGCAGGCCGTGCGGGCCGGGCTTTCCGCCCGAGAGTACCGGCGAGCCGTCCGGTTCGACGGCTACGACTTCGATGTCGGGCCGGTAGGCTTTCAGGGCGCTTCCTACTCCGCTGATCGTCCCCCCGGTTCCCACTCCGGCGACGAAGACGTCCACTTTTCCGTCGGTGTCGCGCCAGATCTCCGGGGCGGTCGTGCGGCGGTGAGCCTCCGGGTTGGCCGGGTTGGAAAACTGCTGGAGGATGGCCGAACCCGGGATTTCGGCTTGCAGCGCTTCGGCTTTTTTCACCGCTCCGGCCATTCCTTCGCTCCCCGGGGTGAGGACGATCTCGGCTCCCAGTGCGGCGAGGAGTTTGCGGCGTTCGGCGCTCATCGTTTCGGGCATGGTCAGGATCAGGCGGTATCCGCGTACGGCGGCGACCATGGCCAGGCCTACGCCGGTGTTGCCGCTGGTGGGTTCGATCAGCACAGCTCCGGGAGCCAGGCGGCCTTGTTGCTCGGCGCAGCGGATCATTTCTACGGCGGCGCGGTCCTTGGTGCTGCCGGCGGGGTTGAAGTATTCCAGTTTGGCGATCAGGTGCGCGTGCAGGTGATGCCGTTTTCCGAATCGGGCGAGTTCCAGTAGCGGGGTGTTGCCTACCAGGTCGGTTAATGCTTGTGCGATTTTTGCCATGGTTTTCGTTTTTTTTCTCCCCTTAGAGTTTTGGAGCGTTCCCGGCGGGAATGCGCCGGGGGGTTACTTTGTCGTTTTCTTTGTCTTGATGGCGATCTCGGGTTTGTGGTACACGCGCGAGTAGGGCGGTACGGATTCCGTCAGCCAGACGTTTCCCCCGATGATCGAGTCGTGCCCTACGACGGTATTCCCTCCCAGGATGGTGCTGCCGGCATAGATGATCACGTTGTCCTCGATGCTGGGGTGGCGGCGCACCCCGCGCAGTTCCTTGTCCACGTAGGAGGCGCCCAGGGTAACGCCTTGGTAGAGGCATACGTTGTCGCCGATGACGGTCGTCTCGCCGATGACCACCCCCGTGCCGTGGTCGATGTAGAAGTGTTTTCCGATCGTGGCACCCGGATGGATGTCGATGCCGGTGCGGCTGTGGGCGTATTCGGCAATGACTCGGGGCAGGAGGGGGATGCCCAGCCGGTGGATCTCGTGGGCGATCCGGTGTACCATCACGGCGTAAAAACCGGGGTAGCACAGGATGACTTCCTCCACGCAACCCGAGGCGGGGTCGCTGTCCCGGTACATTTCTGCGTCCTCCACTAGGCTGGCGTGAATCTCGGCGATCCGGGCGAAGAATTGTTCGGACAATATTTCACAGGCGACTTCGGGGGCGCAAAGCGGACAGATGATGGCGGCGAAGTCGCGGTGAAGGCTCTCCCAGCGCTCTTCGATCTGCGCGAGGGAAAGCGGCTGGTCGCTGCGCACCGGGAACAGCAGGTCGGTGAGGTTGTCCACAAAGCGATAGACTACCGTATGAGAAGGCACATGCTGGGAGTATTGCGCCGAGATGCGGGCGAGGTATTGGGGAAAGGTTTCTTGGTCGGTTTTCGGATCCATCGGTTTGTTCAAGGTTTTCGGAAAGGAAGTGAAACAAAATGAAAAAGCCCCAGTCCCCTTGCGCAAGGCGGCTGAAGGCTTTCGTGCGGTTTTCGGGGCGGAAGGTCAGCGGTTTTCCGGACAGCCCTTGAAATGTTTCAGATAGGTCTCCATGTCCTTGTCGCCCCGTCCCGAGACGGTTACCACCACTACGGAATCCTTGCGGAAAGAGTAGCGGGGCAGCACGGCCAGGGCGTGCGCCGATTCGAGTGCCGGGATGATGCCTTCGGCGCGGGTGAGCTCGTAGGCGGCTTCGAGCGCCTGATCGTCGTTGATGGCCAGTACGTCCGCGCGCCCCGAAGTGTAGAGGTTGGCATGGGCGGGACCTACTCCAGGGTAGTCCAGTCCGGCCGAAATGGAGTAAGGTTCGGCCGTGTCGCCGTTTTTATCCAGCAGTACGAGCGTTTTGCTGCCGTGCAGCACGCTCTGCTTACCCAGGGTCATGGTAGCGGCGTTATCGTCCGTGTCGGTGCCCAGGCCGCCGGCTTCGGCTTCGATCAATCGGACGCGCGGGTCGTCCAGATAGTGGTAAAAAGTACCGATGGCGTTGCTCCCTCCGCCGATGCAGGCGATCAGGTAATCCGGATAGTCCCGGCCTTCTTTTTCGAGCAACTGGGCTTTGATCTCCTTCGAGATGACCGACTGGAAGCGGGCGACCATGTCGGGATAGGGGTGCGGGCCGACGGCCGAACCGATCAGGTAGAAGGTTTCGTCGGGGTGTTCGCACCAGTCCTTCAGCGCTTCGTCCACCGCTTCCTTGAGCGTCTTTCGGCCGGTTTCCACCGGGACGACCTTGGCGCCGAGCATCTGCATTTTCCGTACGTTGAGCATTTGCCGTTCGATGTCCACCGCTCCCATGTAGATGTAGCACTCCATGCCCATCAGGGCGCAGACGGTAGCCGCGGCTACACCGTGCTGCCCCGCACCCGTTTCGGCGATGATGCGGTGCTTGCCCATCCGACGGGCCAGCAGGATCTGTCCGATGGCATTGTTGATCTTGTGGGCTCCGGTGTGGTTGAGGTCCTCGCGTTTCAGATAGATGCGCGCCCCGTACCGGTCGGAGAGTTTCTGCGAAAAATACAGGGGCGAGGGCCGACCGACGTAGTCCCGCATCAGGGCGTCGAATTCCTGTTGGAAGGCCGGTTCTCCGATCGCGCGAAGGTATTCCCGTTGGAGGGTTTCGATGTTGGGGCGGAGCATCTCCGGAATGTAAGCTCCACCGAAGGGGCCGTAGTAGCCCTGATCGTCTATATTGTATCCCATAGGTGTTTTTATCTTGGTTGGTGGCAAATGTAGCTATTTTTTTGAGAATCCGTACGGTGTTTTGTGTCTTTTTGTGAGGATCTTTTCGCTTTTGCTGCAGGAGTGTTGAGAATCGTAAAAATAGACGTCATTTCCCGTATCCGGATGGAATAATAAGTTGTGCTCGCCTTTTCGCTATATTTGCATCTTCATATATTTACCAGTTACCGCGATGAAAAGCACGAATCGTTTTCTTTTGGCGGCCGTATGGGTCCTGTTGTTTTTCGCTCCCCGGGCTTACGGGCAGACGGAAGTGAAACTCAATGGCGTATATGCTTTGGGTGGAGTGATCGACCTCTCGGTCGAGGTGCCCATATCGTCGCGGCTTTCGCTCGCCAGCGAGTTTTTGTACTCTCCCTGGGAATCGGTCAAATTGGGCGGTCATTCCCGGCCTGAAAAATTCGGATACGTGCTGGGAGAACTTCGTTGGTATTTCAAGAAAACGGACCGGGACCACCATCGCGGATGGTGGGTTTCCGGGGACGCCGGAGCGCTGGTGATGATGAAGATGTCGCGGCCGTATTATTTCGAAAGGGGGAAGTTTATCCACTGGGCCAACAAGTACGAGCGGGGGACGGGATTCCTGATAGGCCCTTCGGTAGGCTACAAATGGATCCTGGGCGAGCATTTCACCCTCGATGCCTATGTGGGCGGCCTGTTTGTGGTGGGATGGTACAACGGCTATTTCCTGTACGACGTGTACGGTCCGGGCGGGGAGATCGTCCACCGCAAGGACGAGATCATCATGAAGCCCCACCGTCCCAACCAACCGGAGATCGACGATCCCTGGAACGGTTCCTCCAACTGGATCCCGCGCTTCGGGGTCAATGTGGCCTATAAATTCCTGTAAATCTTCGCAGGATTTTTTGCCGCAGCATACCGTACTTTTTTAGAAAGAAAGCAAGTCCTTGCCGGAGGAAGAACCTCTTTCGGAAAGGGGGCATGTGTTCTTACGAGAGGGCTATCGGGAGGATGTCTTGCGGCGTTTCGGCCAGGTGGTCGGCACCCGAGGCTTCGAGTTCCGCGCGCGGTCGGAATCCCCAGCAAACTCCCACCGATTCGACGCCCGCGTGGGCGGCGGTGCGCATATCGACGTCGGAGTCGCCTGCGTACAGCGCTTGGCCGGCCGGTACTTTGGTCGCGGAGAGGATCTGATGCACTACGGCCGGATCGGGTTTTACCGGGATGCCTTCCCGCTGCCCGAAGACGGCGGCAAACGGCACGCGGGGAAAGAAATGCTGCACCAGCGCCACGGTACCTTCGTGGTATTTGTTGCTGGCTACGGCCAGGAGGATACCCTGCCGGCAAAGGGTTTTCAGGAGGGTTTCGATGCCGGGGTAGGGACGGGAGTGTTCCCAGAGGTGTTCCCGATATCGGGCGATGAATTCGGGGCGCAGGGCGGCGGCTCTTTCCGGGGAGTCCTCCCCGGCCGGAAGGGCGCGTTCGATGAGTTTGTTGATGCCGTTGCCCACCAGGTAGCGGTAGCGGTCCAAGGGATGGGTTGGGTAGCCGTGCCGTTCCATCAGGTAGTTGCACGCGGCGGCCAGGTCGCCCAGGGTGTTGAGCAGCGTGCCGTCCAGGTCGAAAATCACCAGTTTTTTCATCGTTCCCTTCGCCGGATTTTCTATCCGGACAAAGGTAGGGAGGAATCCTCGTCCGGGCAAATGTTCGGGCGGGAGGGGAAAGGGCGGTTAAAAAACGAACGGATCGGAGGGATTGCGTGAAAAAAGGGGTGCGGATGTGGCGCGAAAAGCGGATATGGCGTATCTTTACCCATTCGAATCCCGATGGGTACATCGGACAGCAAGAGAAAGCAGATGAAGATACGTATTCCCGATCGCGTTTCCGGAGTTTTTTTTCATAAGGTTTTGGCCGCGTGCATATTGGCGGCATTTTCCTTTTCGGCGTGCCACCGTCCCGAGCCGGCTCCCGACAGCCAGGTGTTCCGCTACAACGAAGCGGGCAACCTCTTGTCCCTCGACCCGGCCTTTGCCCGTTTGCAGTCCGGCGTGTGGGCTTGCCGGCAGGTCTTCTCCGGACTGGTCCGCCTGGACACCAACGCCCATGTGATCCCCGAGATCGCCAAACGCTGGGAAATATCCCCCGACGGGCGGGACTATACGTTCGTCCTGCGCGACGATGTGCGTTTTCACAAGAGCGAAGCCTTCCTGTCCCAGTATCCGGACAGCACCCGTACGGTCAATGCCCACGATTTCGTGTATTCCCTCGGGCGGCTTACCGATACGCTGGTAACTTCGCCCGGCGCGTGGACGATGAATTACGTGGAGGCGATCGATGCGCCGAACGACACCACGCTCCACATCCGTCTTCGGGAGCCATTCCCGGCCTTTATGAGCCTGTTGACGATGCCGTATTGCATGGTCGTGCCCCGCGAAGCGGTGGAATACCTGGGCGAGGATTTCCGCACCCGTCCGGTGGGTACGGGCGCGTTTTACGTCAAGTATTGGAGCGAGGGCAACATGCTGGTCTTGCGGCGCAATCCCGACTTTTTCGAATACGATTCCGCCGGGGTGCGCCTGCCGTACCTGGAAGCGGTCAACATCACTTTCCTGCCGGACAAACAGTCCGCCTTCATGGAGTTCCTGATGGGCAACCTCGACTTTATCTCGGGGCTCGACCCCGGTTATGCCGACGAGGTGCTCACCTCCGACGGGCGGCTCAAGGAGAAATTCGAAGGCCAGATATCCATGATGACCATGCCGTACCTCAATACCGAATACCTGGGTATCAAGATGGACTTGCCCCGGGACCATCCCTTGTCCGACCTTCGGATACGCCGTGCGCTCAACCATGGGTTCGACCGGCGCAAGATGATGCTCTACCTGCGCAAGAACATCGGCATCCCGGCTACCGGGGGCATGATCCCGTTGGGATTGGACGGAACTTTGGCTTCGGATAGCGTCAATCTGTACGATCCGGAGCTGTCCCTGCGCCTGATCGAGGAGTACAAACGGGAAAAGGGTCCGATCAAACCCTTTGTCCTTCAGGTGAATTCCGACTACCGCGACCTGTGCGAATATATCCAGTCCGAGTGGCAGCGCTTGGGCATACCGGTGAGCGTAGAGGTCATCCAGACGGCCAGTCTCCGTCAGGCGATGGCTACCGGCAAGTCGGACTTTTTCCGGGCCAGCTGGGTGGGCGACTATCCCGATGGCGAAAACTACCTCTCGCTCTTCTACGGTCCGAACGAAAGTCCCAAAGGGCCGAACTACACGCATTATTCCAATCCCGCTTTCGACCGCCTGTACCTCGAGGCCGTCCATACGCTCGATCCCTCCCGGCGCGCCGCCCTGTACCGCCGTGCCGATTCGCTGGCGATGCTCGACGTGCCGGCCGTGGTGCTGTTCTACGACCAGGTGATCCGTTTCTACAACCCCGCCTTGCGGAATTTTACCAGCAACATTACCACCAACAACCTGGACCTGCGGGCGGTGAGCAAGGAATAAATCCTGCGGGAAGGGCCGGGAGAATCCCGTATTTTGCCTACATTTGTCCCGACGAAAACAAAAACGAACAAGATACAAGAGCAGTACAGTTATGTGGAAGAAAAACATTGGAGCAGGATTTTTCGCCCTGATGTGCGGCGCACTCCTGGTGGGGTGCTCGGGAGGCAAGACCTTTCGGGTGAAAGGCACGATAGAAGGAGCGAAGAACGGAACCTTGTACCTGCAATACGAACAGGACGGGCGGTATGTGAGTGTGGATTCGCTCGAGATGGGGCGCGACGGGCGTTTCGACCTCACCGGCGAGGCAAATGAGCCGCGGATGTATTACCTGGCATTCGGGAAAACGGCGCCGGTGCTATCCTTCTTTGCCGAAGGAGTTCCGGTAACCGTCCGTGCCCACATCGACAGCCTGGACCGCGCGCAGATCACCGGCGGGGAGGGACAAACGCTCTACAACGAATTCATGGATTACATGCGGGAATTTGCCGCGCGTAAGGAGACGGCGTACCTCAATATCCTTCGGGCCAGTGCCCAGGACGGGCCGAAAGATTCGCTGGCAGATTATACCGCAGTTTATGAACGGCTCGACCGCCGTCAGTTGCAGTACGTGGCCAATTTCGTAGCGACCCATCCCGACAACCCTCTCTCGCCGCTGTTGGCCTATACGTTCCTCAACAAAGGGTACTCCCCCTTGTTGGATACCCTTCAGGCCAAGTTTACGCCCGAGGTGGCGGCTTCGCTCTACGGGCAGGAATTTTCGCATTTCGTCACCCAGGCTAAAAATACCCTGGTCGGGATGTCGGTGCCGGAGTTCGAGCTGCGCAGCGACAGCGTATCTTTCCGCCGGGAGGATTTTGCCGGGAAAACGCTCTTTCTGGTCGCTTGGACGGCCGGCGATCCGGTAAACATCGACTACATGTCGGCCTTGAAGGAGGTTTACGAGCAGTGGCATCCGAAAGGTTTGGAGGTGCTCTCGTCCTGTATCGGAGGAAGCGACCAGGAGTACGGGTACGACATCTATTCGCTGAGCCTTCCGTGGAACGAGGTGCGCGATGCACGGGGCGTGAAGAACGAACTGGTCGATAAGTTCGCTCTCACGGGAACGCTTCCCTCCGGGGTTCTGGTCGGAGCGGACGGGACGATCCTGGCGCGAGGCGTTTCGCCCGAGGCGTTGGAGGATGTACTCGAATACCTTTGGCAGCAACAGAAATAATCACCCAATAGCATACCGATACCGATGAATAACCGAAAATTGAAAACCTCTTTGCTTGCCCTTGCCGCGGTACTGTGCGCGACGGCCTGCAACAGCGACAAATTCGTGATCGACGGCCACTTGGCCGGTATTCCCGATCAGGACGTATATCTGTGTTCCCAGCCTCAGAGTGGGAATTATGTGGTACTCGATACCGCCCGGATGGAAAATGGTCATTTCCGTTTCAAAGGGAAAATGGAATACAACGACTATCGTTTCATCACGTTCCAGGATGTGGCCGGTGAGATACCTCTGTACATCGACAATTCCAAGATGGAACTCGTGGGCGAATTTGCGCATCTGGACAGCGTGAAGGTAACGGGTTCCGATGCGATGGACTATTTCAAGGCTGTTCTGGCGCAGGAAGCGGCCAATGGTCAGTACCGTGCGGACAAGATAAAGGCATTCCGTACGGCTCAACAGGCCGGCGATACGGCGGCGCTCAACGCGATTTACAAAGAAGCCATCGAACACGACGAAGCTTATGCGCAGAAAATCTTCGCAATGGCCGAGAAGCGCCCGGAGGATCTTCTTTCCCTGGTGATGATGATCAACTGCATTGCATACATCAATCCGGACAAGCTGGCCGCCTATTACGAAAAAGTCCCGTCCAATATCAAGACGCATCCCCGGATGGGTACGTTCGATTCGTACCTGCACAAAAACGTGATCCAGATGTCCAAGGGCTATACCGCTCCCGCCTTTACGCTGTATCCGCTGCTCGATGGCAGCGATACGCTGACCTCGGCGGACATCAAGGACAAGGTAGCGGTCCTGTATGTAACCAATCCGGAAGAAGTCGAGTTGAACAACCGGATGTATGCCGAACTGCACAAAGCCAAGGAAAAGGGCGCTGAGGTCATCGCGGCCTTTGTTTTCCTGGATGGGGAAGTTCCGGCTGGGATAAAGAAATACCTCGAAGAGCGCGGCATCGCCGATTTCAAGACCGGACTGCCCGATCAGACATTCTTCGAGTCCTATGTTTGCCCCAGTAGCCGGGCGATCTTTATCGGCAAGGACGGAAAATTCCTCGGTACGGCACTCACTCCCGAGGAAGCCCAAGCCATCGTCGAAACGCTTTAAGAAAAAGGGCGGCGACAAAAAAACGCAGGGCGGAAGTC
>DVLY01000152.1 GCA_018715295.1 Candidatus Merdimorpha stercoravium
GAAGCGCCGGGGGCATTGCCCCCGGCGCTTCGCTTGCCCGCCCTCGCGGTTTTGAACAGACGCTTTACTTCACTTTCGGGAAGGCCTCCCGCAAAGCCGCCTCGATCTCGGCCGGATGACCCCGATAGACGATCTTTCCCTCCGGATCGAGGAGCAAAGTCGTCGGCACGGAACGGATGGCATAGGTGTCTCCTACGTTGTCCTGGCCTTTGACCTTTTCGCCCGCATTGACATTGGCCCAGGGGAGCGCATCCTCGGCCACAGCCCGGCGCCAGTCGTCCTGCTGGTCCCAAACGGCCACTCCCACCACTTCGAGACCTGCCGGGTGGTACTTTTCATAGAGTTCGACCATGTGGGGATTGTACTTGCGGCACGGGTTGCACCACGAAGCCCAGAAATCCACGACCGTCCACTTGCCGCGCAGGGCCGAAAGGCGAAGCGTATCGCCCTCAAGCGTGGTCAAGGTAAAGTCGGGAGCGGTAGCGCCGAGAGCCGAATGGCGCACATTGTCCACCAGTTTCCTTACCTGGCGGCCGTAAAGGCATTTCTGCGCCTGCTCGGAAAGCCCCTGATACAGGCTGTCGATCTCGTCGATGTCCTCCGCATCGTACAAGTAACCCAGATCGGCCAGAACCCATGCGGCAAACCGGTTGTCCGGATAACGGCGGACAACAGCCTGACGAGCGGCGAGGATGCTGTCGGCCACGGCCTGCCAGCGGTCAGAGAAACGTCCCAGGGCGGCCGTATCCGTCCGGTCGAGCGCTGCATACTCCTGCCGCAGCCCTGCTTGCAGAGCGCTCAGGGAGTCGATCTGGCGGACTTCGGGATATTCGTACACCCCGCCCGATATTTTAGCGGAGGGGAAGTCGGAGGCCTCGCCGGTGAGGGTGTATTCGCCCAGACCTTCGACAAAAAGCGACAGGTAAGGCGTCCGGCCGTCGCTCACCGAGACCGTATCGCCTTGGGGCACCAGGAACAGGCGCAGGGCCTCGTCCTTGTCGTAGGTTTTCAAGGTAAACTCTCCGGGTTTTCTGACTGTTACCGAATCGTCGGCCACCCAGCGGTCCTGGGAGGCATGCCAGGATGCCAGCACGATCCTGTCGCCGGCCTGCAGCCCCTCAATATGGCCTGTAATGGTGTTTTTACGCACCTGCGTGCAGGAAAAGAAGAAGCACAACACGAGAAAAACAATGGCGAACCATTTTGCGTAACGTTTCATCGGGTAGATATTTGTTTAAGGTTATTTTCGTTTCTATTCGGTCTGGGGAGTGGCGAAGACCTCCTCCAACTTGGCAAACAATCCTGCGGGACGTCCCCGGAAAGCGATTTTCCCTTCGGGGTCGACGAGCATGGCCGTCGGAAAAGAATACAGGGCAAAGAGCGAAACGACATCCGGGCTGCCGTCGAGCGCCCGGGATACGTACGCCTGAGCCCAGGGAAGGCTGTCCTTATGTTCTGCCTGCCGCTCCCGGTATGTCTGGGGATGGCACACGGCGATGGAAACGACCTCCAGCCCCTTCTCCCGATACTGCTCATAGGCGTGCTCCCACTGCGGAAGGTCCCTTCGGGAAGAAGGCTCATCCGGCGACCAGAAGTCCAAAGCCACCCACTTGCCCCGGTAGTGCGACGGAGATACCGGTTCGCCCTGCGGAGATGTGAAGGTGAGCCGCGGGACGGAAGCCCCTTCCGAAGCCGAAACCGAGGCATAGACCTCTTCGTTGGCCACTTCGCCGGCGTGGGTATTGCGCGCTCCGCCGTTGAGACTGTTGTACAACCTGCGGACACGCTCCAGCGAAGTCTCTTCGGGAATGCGGCGCAGCAATTCGCTCACCAGGTGCGCCGAAAAGCCGTTCTCGGGATGGTACACGATGAAGCGTTCCTGGGCATATACCAACTCGCGCCGCGTCTTTTCCCAAAGCGACACCAGCGAGTCCGCTTGCCCGCCCGAAAGCCGTATCCGCTGCCCCAGGCGGCTGAGGGTGTCTTCCAGCGCCACGATGGAGCGCATCTCGGGCGAATCGTATAACCCGCCCGAAATCCGCGCGCGAAGCGCCGCCCCCTGCGGTTCGAAACCGATGGTATACTCCACTCCCGGTTCGGAAAAAACGGCTGCATCACCCCGGCGGCCGTCCTTCGTGCGGAAAGACACGCCGAAGAGCCGTCCTGTCCGATCGACCGACAAGGCAAACGTATCGGTCTGCTGCGGCAAAACTACCAGGGTGTCCACTTGGGCGGCCACGCCGATGCGATCCATTTCCGCCAGGACCAAAGTATCCCCGGCCTCTGCACCGGCGATCCGGATATGGAAAACGCCTTCCGTCTGCGCCATCGCCGGGGGCATTCCCCTGAAGACAAGCAGGAAGACGAGCAAGACGGCGATCTTTTTTACCGACCTCATAAAGTGCATAGAATTACTATCTTTTGCCTCGGGGGGACTTTTCGCTTCCCTTGAAGGGAAGGTTTTCCAGGAAAAATCCCTCACCCGGCAAATGAACTGCCAAGCTATTCTCCGGCAAATATAGGCAAAGGCGAGTGCAGCGGCAAATCGAAAACAAGGTTTTCGCATTTGGCGCTGCCGAGGCGCACTTTGTCCGCCGAAAACATAAAGTTCCCCCACGAAATGTCCGCCCTCCGAAAGGGCAAAGGGATCAGAATACGAGGCTCAACTCGTCCAGATACAGCACGCTGGAGGTGCTGCCGGTAAACTGCGCCCCATCCTTGCTGCTGGTGGCGGTGATGGGCAGATACAGATCGCCCGAAGGGATGAAATTGTTGTCCTTGTAGGTGAGTTCGATGTAGAAATAATAATAATCGCTCGTGGTTTCCGAACTGGTCAGGCGGCCGTAGGCCACGATGTTCGGGTCGCTGGCCAGATCGCCGCTCGAACCCCCCGGGAAGGAAGTATTGTCCGAGGTATCGACCGAATACGGCTTGGTGGCCAGTGCGATGTAGAGGTCCATGCTGTCCGCTCCGCCCGTTTTTTGCTCATTGTCGATATAATCGATCGTCCCGCTCAGGTATTTGTAGTATCCCGTTAAAGCGATGGGCAGGCGTCCCTCGCTGGGGATGCCGAAAGTTATCTGGGCACCACCCAACAGGTTGGTAAGCAAAGTATTGTCATACGACCCCAGGAAGAGGTTTCCCGCCACGAACACTTCCGAGAAAGGAAGGGGGATCAGTCCCAGCAAAGTAAGGGGAACTGCCTGCGAAGCCATTTTGCAGCCTTTTCCCCTTACCGGGGTGTCTTCCTCTTCTGGGGTAGTAGGATTGTATCCCAGCAGAGCCGCCCCGTCATTGGCAGAAACCCAGGGACTTGTACTTCCTGTTATCCCCACAGACAAGGAGAGACCCGAAAGTTCGATTTCGAGCAAACGGCCGGTTACGGGCTTCTCGTACCAGTTGTCGAAATCGGAATACGGAAGTTGTGCATTGAATACTTGTGCCACATCGCCCGAGGGGGCATCGCCCGAAAAAACATACCCGTAATACAACTTGCCGTTCACCGTCAGGGTAGCGTTTGCCAAAAACAAATTGTTGCAACTGGCCACCAGGCCCGAAGCGATGGTGGCGCTTGCGCCCGAAGTAACGGTCAGATTGTTCACAACCACCAGACGGCCGCTATCGCCCGAAAGCTCGCTGCCCTCGCCTACTTCCAGATACGAGAGATACAAGTAGCCGTTCTTGACCGCCAGATCCGCCCCGCCCGTCAGGGTCAGTTCCTTGACGAACTCCGCACGGCCGTTGGTACCGGCAACGAACTTTTTATAGCGCTCATCGACCGAAAGGGGAGAATTCCGCCCTTCGACATTTACCGTGAGGGTGTGGTCGCCCGTTACGGTTACATCGTAAGTGGGCAGGGTGGCCGATGCGGTCAGCTCCACATCCGTTCCGAGGGTAAAAAACGGCGGCGGGGGTCGTGGCGTCAGAAAGTCATGCCGGCCGAGAAGAAAACCGAGTAGGCCGATCCGCTGGTCTTGTCCGGGGAGTAGGTGCCGATGAGTTCCAGTTTGCCGAAGGGGGTGCGGAAACAGTACCCGAGGCCGGCTCCCTGGATGCTCCGGTAGCTGGTCCGGAAAGCGGATTTTTCGGTGCTGGTCAGGCCGTAGTTGTAGGCGGCGATCAGGTAATGGTTGCGGGCGGGGGAGTACTGCAGTTTTGCCCCGGCCTTGATCAGGTTGTTCTGGCCGATGTCGGTGGTGCTCTCGTCGCTGTTCCATACGAAGGGCAGGCCGTAGAACGAGACGTAGTTGAACGGCATGGCGGCGCGCACACCTCCGGGGAAAAAGCGGTAGGCGAAGGGCAGTTTTTCACAAAGGGCCATCCCGGCGTATCCGCCCAGGGTGAGGGAGAGATGCCGGGTCAGGGCGATCGACTGTTCCATTTGGACGCTGATGAACGAGAGAAAATCTCCGCGCGGGGGTTCGACCAGGGAACGGTCGCCCGAGTTGCCGGGCGAAAAAAGGACTTTGTACAGCGCATTGAAGTAAAAGCCCCGGGTGGGGAAGAACCGGTCGTCGCGCGTGTCGGCCGAGAGGTAGAGGTTCGGGGCGAAGAAATACGTGTTCTCGAAATCCAGCGAACTTTCCCCCGCGATGCGGATGTTGTCGATGGAGGATTTCAGGTAGAGGTATTCCAGGCCGATCCCTGCGGTGAATTTTT
>DVLY01000153.1 GCA_018715295.1 Candidatus Merdimorpha stercoravium
GCGGATTCGAACCGCCGTAAGAGGTTTTGCAGACCTGTGCCTAGCCACTCGGCCAAGGTACCCTACCGAAGCATTGCAAAAGTAGGACTTTTGCCGTAAACCACAAAATAAAAACACGCCGCGCCGACAAAAACTTTACCGATCCTCGAAATGGCTCACTTCAGGCAATACATCGCGGCGGTGCGCATCCAGTTTGACCAGGATAAACAGCAGGATGGTAAAACTCCACAGCGACGAGCCCCCGTAGCTGAAAAACGGCAACGGAATCCCGATGACCGGAAGCAGGCCTACCGCCATGCCCACGTTGACCAGGAAATGGAAAAAGAACACCGAAAAAACGCACCAGCCGTAATTCCGCGCAAACAACGTGCGCTGGCGTGCCGCCACCCGCACGATCTGGATCAGGAACAGCGCGTACAACACCACCACGCCTGCCGCACCGAGAAAACCCCACTCTTCGCCCAGGGTCGAAAAGATAAAGTCGGTATGCTGTTCCGGCACGAAATTGCCCTTGGTCTGGGTGCCCATCAGGTAGCCCTTTCCCGCAAAACCGCCCGAACCGATGGCGATCTCGCTTTGGTAAGTATTGAATCCCACGCCCTTGTAGTCTTCCACCAGTTTGAACGACGTGAGGATCCGCTGCCGCTGGTATTCCTTGAACGCGTGCTCCCATACCGCAAAGTGCAGCACGGTGTATATCCCCAGTACGAATACCGTCGCGACCGCCAGCCGCCCTACGCCTCCCCGATGCCGCCACAGGCGGTATACCCCCATCAACAGCGCTGCGCCGCCCACCACCGCATAGACATACGCCGGGCTCACCTGATAAAATGACAGGAACACATCGGCGATGAAGATCGCCGCCGAAAGAATCCCCACCACGAAATATATCCCCGGCGCTCCCGCCAGGTACAACACCAGGAAGAAGGAAAGGAACACCAGGGCCGAACCCGCATCCTGCAACCCGACCAGTCCCATCGGCAGCAGGATGATCGCCGCCGCGATCGCCTGGCAACGGAAACGGGACATCGACACGTTATACGAGGACAGGTACGAGGACAAGGCCAATGCCGTGGCGAACTTGGCGATTTCCGAGGGCTGGAGCGAGACGAAGCCCAGATCGTACCACGCCCTGTTTCCCTTGACCTCCGAACCCAGCAACGGCAAACCCAGCAGCAGGACGATGGAAACGATATAAAACAGCCACGCCATCCGCTCGTACACGCTCATGTCGAGTAACAGCACCACCACCACGATCACCACGCTCATGGCGGCAAAAAGCAACTGCTTGCCCCCGTACTGGGAAAGGTCGAACAGCGAAGGATGTTGCGGGTCGTACGTGGCGGAATAGATATTCAGGACCCCCATCGCGACGAACACGGCGTAAAAAACCACCAGTGCCCATCCGATCCTCATCCTCGTGTCCGCTTCCGTCCCGCCGATCCTCATCCTACTTCTTCTTCGCTTTTGCCTGTTCGCGCAGAAGGTCGCACTGGCGATACACCTCTTCCAGCGAACCTTCCATGATCCGTTTTTCCAACTCCGGGCGGTTGGTTTTTCCCAGCAAGTACCGCTCCATCATCAGCGAAGCGATCGGGGCAGCCCAGATCCGACCGAAGCGGCCGTTTTCCACCACCACCGTGATGGCGATCTTCGGGTCTTCTTCCGGTCCGAAAGCCACGAACATCCCGTGGTCGGGCAGCTGCACCAGACGGCCGTCGATGCGCACGAAGTTTTCGACCGTCCCGGTCTTCCCGCAAAACTGCGCCTGGGGGATCGCATATTCGCGCGCCGTACCCGCCCGGAACACATTGGCCATCCCGCGGGCCACCACATCGAAATGCTCGCGGGCGAGCCCCGTCTCGATGCGCTGCGTGTAGGCCGTGTCGATCGCCTGACCGTCGATGCTGCGGATAATGTGCGGACGGTAATAGTACCCCCGGTTGGCTACCACGGCCGCCAGGTTGGCCAGATGCATCGGCGTTACGGTGATCTCGCCCTGACCGATGGCGTTCGATATGGTCGTGGAGGCCTTCCAGCGCCCACGTCCGTACAGCCGGTCGTAAAACTGCGCATCGGGCACATAACCCTTGCGTCCGGTGGAGAGATCCGTCCCGAGGTATTTCCCGAAGCCCAGCGCCGTAGCGGTCCGGTGCCAAAAGTCCAGGCCCTGGGCCGGGGTGGGGAAATGTTCCAGCGTGCGGGCGTACACCGTGGCAAAATACGTGTTGCACGAATACTGGTAGCCGTGATACATGTCCAGGGTCTGCCCCACTCCGCCCACGCAGCGCATCACGTGGTTTCCCACGCGGTACCCCCCGCCGCAATACACGGAAAACGACGGATCGACTGCTCCGCTGCTCAACCCTGCCAAACCGGTAACGATCTTCCAAGGAGACCCCGGAGCATATTCGGCGATGAGCCCCCGGTCGAACATCGGCTGGGAGGGATCGCTTGAAAGTTCCGCATAGTTGCGCGAGCGCCCCCGCCCGGAGAGTAGCGCCGGATCGTACGAGGGAGCGGTAACCATGGCCAGGATCTGCCCGGTAGAAGGCTCGATGGCAATGATGCACCCGCGTTTGCCCTGCATGAGCGCCTCGCCGTAACGCTGCAGGTCGATGTCCAGCCCCAGGGTGATGTCCTTGCCCGCCACGGCCGGCGAATCGAACTTCCCGTCCATGTAGCGATCGGTTACCTTGCCCGTTACATCGACCTGTACGTAACGATGCCCCGGGATGCCCCGAAGCTGCTTTTCGTACATCCGCTCGACCCCCGTCGCGCCGATAATGTCGCCGATCTTGTACGGAGAATCCTGCCCCAGATCGGCATCGGGTCCGATTTCGCTCAGGAAACCGAACACGTTGGCCGCCGATGGATATTCGTAGTGCCGCATCGTGGTTTTCTCGATGGAAAACCCGGGATATTTGTACAGTCGCTCCTGAATCCGGGGATAATCCTGGGGAGAGATCTGCGAAACGACGGCATAAGGCTGGTAACGGGAATGGCGGCGCAGGCGGATCACCTGATTGAATTTGTCGAGCTGTACCCGCAGGCTTTCCGGGTCGATGCGCAGCAGGGTGCAAAGCTCCAACGTATCGAAAGGCTGCAGCAGGTTGTAGGTAACGCACAGGTTGTACGCCGGCTGGTTGGAAACCAACAGACGTCCGTTGCGGTCGTAGATGTACCCTCGGGGGGGGTATTGCACCAGGTCGCGCCGGGAATTGGAGTCGGAGAGCAGCTTGTACTTGTCCTGGTAAACCTGCAGATAAAACAAGCGCGCCAGCAACACCGCCGCCACGACCACCACCAACGATATGAGCAGATATTTGTTTCTCACCACTGTCTGCGCCGCGAGCGCCCGCTTCGTACACTATTGAGGGACAGGATCACCACCGATACCGCAAAGGTTACCCCCGCTCCCAGGAAAGCATGTCCCAAGGCCGAAAGCAGCGCCGAAAAGCGCCCCGCTTCCACCCAATACAGGACCAGATACTGGATCAGCAGCAGCACCAGCAACAGGGGAAGCCCTGCCGTGCGGCCGTTTTTGGCCGTAAAGGGATCGAACCCCTCCAATTCTTTTTCCGAAAGGCGGAAAAACACCCGCGTCAAAGGTTCGCACAGATATACCGTCAGTACGCAGGCCATGGCGTGCAAGCCACCCGACTGCTGGAAGAGGTCCATCACCAACCCGACGGCGAAGGCACACAGCATCGCTTTCCCGCGACCGAAACAGAACGGGAGCAACAACACCCCCAGCACATACACATACGGGACGATATAGCCGCCCAGCACCACATGGTCGAACACTACCACCTGCAACAGCAGCAGCACCACGAGGAACAAAACGGCGCGGAGAGGTTGCTTAATCATCGTACTGGAGAGCTTGTTGCAATTCGTCTTTGTATCTGTAACGCAGGATGTACACATGGCGCACGGCCGCCAAGTCGTCCGCCAGGCACACCCGGATGTCGTAAAAGTCGCTCGCATCGCCCACTTCGGCCTCCTGGACCGTGCCGACGACCAATCCCTCGGGGAACAAGGTCGAGCGCCGGTCGGTGATCACCGTATCGCCCACCGCCACCTCCGCCTGACGGGGAATATTGACCAAGCGGACATACCGGCGGTCCTTCCCGTCCCACTCGACCGTGCCGAAATACTCGTTTTTCGCAAACCGTGCGCTGATGTAGCTATCCGTATGCAGGATCGAACGGCAAACACTGTACCGGGGCGTTACCTGCACCACTACCCCCAATACGCCGTCGGCCGTTACCACACCCATGTCCGGCTCCACCCCGTCCTTCTGTCCCCGGTCCAGCACGAGGTAGTTCCGCTCTCCGGCATAGGCATTTTTGACCACCGTAGCCGGGATATACGAATAGACCGTACTATCCGCCCGCAAGGTATCCCCCGGATAAGGCAAGGCCTCCATCCGCTTGTCGTCGCGGGAGAGCTGGCTGCGCAAACGGGCGTTCTCCTGCGCCAGACGCGCATTTTCCCGGGCATAGGAGAAATGCCGACGCCACGCACCCGCCTTTTCGCTCATCGCGTAACCGGCGTCCCCCCAGATGCCGGCCCACAGGCTCTTGTGGTAGTCGTACTGGGCGCATACCAAGAGAAATCCCGCCGCCTCCAGCAAGAGCAGCAGCAGGAAATAACGGCCTCGTTTTAGAAAATCCAACAGACGCTGCATCGTACAGGGGTCTTCTTACTTTTTGCTTATCAAGCCAGCGAAGCCAAAGGAAACACCTTCCTTTGGCTTCGCTGGCTCCGAACCGGGAGCGAAAGACATCCGGACTATTTTATCAGGATGTTGCGGTACTGATCCAGGTTTTTCAGCACGATCCCCGTCCCGCGTACCACGGCCCGCAAAGGATCCTCGGCCACCTGCACCTCCAGGTCGGTCTTCTGGGAAATACGCTTGTCCAACCCGCGCAGCATCGAACCGCCGCCGGCCATGTAGATACCCGTCTTGTAGATATCGGCCGCCAGTTCGGGCGGGGTCTCGGAAAGAGCCCCCATCACGGCGTCCTCGATACGCAGGATGGATTTGTCCAAGGCATGGGCGATCTCTCGGTAGTTCACCTTGACCTCCTTGGGTTTCCCGGTGAGCAGGTCGCGTCCCTGTACCGGGATGTCGTCCGGCGGGTTGTCCAGATGGTCGATGGCCGAACCCACCTGTATCTTGATCATCTCGGCCATGTGTTCACCCACGAACAGGTTGTGCTGGGTGCGCATGTAGTACGAGATGTCGTTGGTGAGCACATCGCCGGCGATCTTGATGGACTTGTCGCACACGATGCCCCCCAGGGCGATCACCGCTATCTCGGCCGTACCGCCGCCGATGTCGATGATGATGTTTCCCTTGGGCTGCTGCACGTCGATGCCCATCCCGATGGCGGCCGCCATCGGTTCGTGCACCAGATACACGTCGCGGGCATTGACCCGCTGGGTCGAGTCGTACACGGCGCGTTTTTCCACTTCGGTGATTCCCGAAGGGATGCAGATGACCACTTTCAAGGAAGGCGGGAACAAGCGTTTCTTGATCGCAGGCACGTTCCTTATCAGTTCGTTGATCATGAACTCCGAGGCCTTGAAGTTGGCGATCACGCCGTCCTTGAGCGGGCGGATGGTCTTTATGTTTTCGTGCGTCTTGCCCTGCATCAGGGAGGCGTTGCGCCCCACGGCGATCACCTTGCCGGTATTCTGGTCGATGGCCACGATGGACGGACTGTCCACCACCACCTTGTCATTATGGATGATCAGGGTGTTGGCCGTACCCAGATCGATGGCGATCTCTTCGGTAAAAAAATTGAACAATCCCATAGGGTCTTCGGTATTTTGTGTTCATATCCTTTGAAAGCAAAGATAGGGAAAGAGGAGGGCAAAGCCGAGGGAAAAACGAAGTTTTTCCGTGGATTTGCCGGATCGCATCCTCTCCTATCCAGAAGCAGGGAAAGGCATAAGCAGAAGAAGATCGTAAACGCTATTTTCAAATCGGACGATTCTCCGTCCGCTTTCTACCTTTTTCCAGCCCCCGCAGAGGACACCTCCTTGTCAATGCTTAAAATGGCGCGTTCCGGTGAACACCATCGGAATATCGTGCTCGTTGCAATAGTCGATCGACAACTGGTCGCGGATCGAACCCCCAGGCTGCACCACCGCGCGGATACCCGCCTTGTCGGCCATTTCCACCCCGTCGGCAAAGGGGAAATACGCATCGGAAGCCAGCACTGCACCCCGCAGGTCGAATTCGAAACTCTCAGCCTTCTCCACCGCCTGACGCAGCGCGTCGATCCGGGAAGTCTGACCGATGCCCGAAGCATACAGTTGGCGGTTCTTGGCCAGTACGATGGCGTTGCTCTTGGAATGCTTGCAGATCTTGGAAGCGAAGATCAGGTCGCGTATCTGTTCCTCGGTAGGAGCGGTACGGGTAACTACCTTCATGTCTTCGGCGCAATCGGTCTTGGTATTGCGGTCCTGCACCAGCACCCCGTTCAGGCACGAGCGGACTTGTTTTTGCGGAAGAGCGAAATCCTTCTGCACCAGCACGATGCGGTTTTTCTTGTGTTTGAGCGTCTCGAGAGCCTCGTCGCTATACCCCGGGGCGATCACCACCTCGCAGAACAACTTGTCGATCTCGGCAGCCGTATCGGCCTCCACCTTGCGGTTGGCAATGAGCACCCCGCCGAAAGCCGACACCGGATCGCAGGCCAAAGCGTCCAGGTACGCCTGAAGGATGGTATCTCGGCTGGCCACCCCGCACGCATTGTTGTGCTTGAGGATGGCAAAAGTCGGCTCGTCCGGGAACTCGGCGATCAGTTCCACCGCAGCGGCAATATCCAACAGGTTGTTGTACGAGATTTCCTTGCCGTGCAACTGCTCGAACATATCCTCCAGATGGCCGTAGAAAGCCGCGTTCTGGTGCGGGTTTTCCCCGTAGCGCAGGTGCGTTTTCCCGTCGCGGGCCAGACGAAGGCAAGGCTCCTGCTGGTCGGCAGCGAAGTAATTGTAGATCGCAGCGTCGTATCCCGACGAAACGGCAAAGGCCCGCATGGCGAAATACCGGCGGTCTTCCAGGCTCGAAGCCGAACCGTTGGCCTGGATCATCTCCAGGAAACGCGGGTAGTCCTCCATCGAAGGCACGATCACCACGTCTTCGTAGTTTTTGGCTGCCCCGCGGATGAGCGAGATGCCGCCTATGTCTATCTTTTCGATGATCTCCTGGGCCGAAGCACCGGAAGCCACCGTCTTTTCAAACGGATACAGATCGACGATCACGATATCGATCTCCTGAATGGAATATTTCTCCATCTCCACCGCATCGGACGCATTGCCCCGACGACCGAGGATACCGCCGAATATTTTGGGGTGAAGGGTCTTCACGCGGCCTCCGAGGATCGAAGGATACGAAGTAACCTCCTCCACGGGAGTAACGGGGATCTTCAGGGATTCGATGAACTGCTGGGTCCCGCCGGTGGAGTACAGCTTGACGCCGTCCTTGTGCAGCTGACGCACGATCGGTTCGAGACCATCCTTGTGAAATACGGATATAAGGGCAG
>DVLY01000154.1 GCA_018715295.1 Candidatus Merdimorpha stercoravium
ATATAAGCGGCACCAAGGCCGACAAAAAAGCCACCCCTTGACGATGTGGAGGCTTTGTGGGAGCTGAGGGATTCGAACCCCCGACCCTCTGCTTGTAAGGCAGACGCTCTGAACCAGCTGAGCTAAGCTCCCCTTGGACTGCAAGCACGAACGAACATCGCTCCCTACCTGCAAGCGAGTGCAAAGGTAGACAAAAATCCCAAACCGACAAATACAAATCGAGGATTTTATAAAAAAACCGCGCACCCCGCACCCGAACACCTCCCAAAACCCGCCGGGGGAAAACCTCTACCCCTCGCCCCTTTTCCACCGATCCCGTAAAAAAAACTTGCGCGCGTCCTTCCTCTGTCGGAAGGACGCGCGCAGATCGAAAAACGAAACGCCGGAAGGGGAGCCCCCTTCTCCGACGCATTTCCCATCACTCGAACGGCATACGCACCACCCGTGCGCGCAACAACTTGCCGCGCACCTCCACGTACACCTCGCTGCCCGGAGCGGACAATTCGGCCGGCACGTAGGCCATCGCGATGGCTTTCTTCAGGGAAGGCGACATCGTCCCGGAGGTTACCTGCCCGATCGGGTTGCCGGCAGCATCGGTTACCGGATAACCGTGCCGCGCGATGCCCTTGTCGATGAGTTCCAGCCCGACCAGACGACGGGAGACGCCTTGTTCCTTCTGCTGCTTGAGGAGCGGGCTGTCGATGAATTCCTTGGAAAACTTGGTGATCCATCCCAAACCGGCCTCGATGGGCGAAGTGGTGTCGTCGATGTCGTTCCCGTAGAGGCAAAAACCCTTCTCCAAACGAAGGGTATCGCGCGCGCCCAATCCGGCAGGAACGATCCCGAAAGGTTTCCCGGCTTCGAAGATCGCGTTCCACACCTTTTCGGCGGCTTCGTTGGGGATATAGACCTCGAAACCACCCGCACCGGTATAGCCGGTAGCCGAAACGATGACGTTGTCCAAACCGGCAAAACGGCCCGTGCGGAACGTATAGTACACCATCGAGGAGAGGTCGATGTCGGTCAACGGCTGAAGGGCTTGCACGGCCAGGGGCCCCTGGACAGCCAGCAGAGAGAGCCGGTCCGAGCGGTTTTCCATCCCGGCACCGGTGTCGTTGTGCGAGGCGATCCACTGCCAGTCCTTGTCGATGTTGGAGGCATTGACCACCAGCAGGTAATGCTCGGGGTCGAAGCGGTACACGAGCAAGTCGTCCACGATACCGCCCCGGCCGTTGGGCAGGCAGGAGTACTGGATCTTCCCGTCCACCAGTTTCGAAGCATCGTTGGTGGTGAGTTTTTGAATGAGGGGCA
This sequence comes from Candidatus Merdimorpha stercoravium, assembly GCA_018715295.1. Taxonomy (GTDB): domain Bacteria; phylum Bacteroidota; class Bacteroidia; order Flavobacteriales; family UBA1820; genus Merdimorpha; species Merdimorpha stercoravium. The sequence continues at coordinate 1,312 of DVLY01000154.1, forward strand.
GCGCACCTGGTCCGCTGATGAAAAATTCGCCCATGTGGGAACAGTCGAACACGCCGACGGCAGTGCGAACCTTTTCATGTTCGGCATTGACTCCCTGGTACTGCACCGGCATTTCCCATCCGGCAAAAGGCACCATTTTCGCCCCCAGGGCGCAGTGGACGGCATGAAGCGCCGTTTTCTTGAGTGTAACGTTTTCGGTATCCATCGTGGTAGTTTTTGTAGATTTCTCTTATGGCGAAGGCCGTTCCCTCACAAAGGAAATAGCCCGGGAGCAAAGATAGTGAAAGCCGAGCGCAAAGCCGAGGGGGAAAACGAAGTTTTTCCCCGAGGGATTGGCCGAGGCGCATCCTGTCTTATCCAAAGACAGGGAAAACCGAGTGCAAAGCCGAGGGGGAAAACGAAGTTTTTCCCCGAGGGGTTTGCCGAGGCGCATCCTGTCTTATCCAATCTTATCCCTGCTGCCTGCGCTGGAGCAAAGCCGCTACGAAAAGGGAAATCTACACTTTTTCAACACAATTTACTGATTGTCAAAAAACAGCTCTTTACCCACACAAAAAAGGCCTTTCCCGCAAGCCGGGATATGGGGATGTTTTCTTAACTTGCGGCTTTATTTCAAAACTTTTACTACGGTATGGAAAACCTTCCCCCCATCATTCATTCGCTGCTGGACAACGACTTCTACAAGTTCACCATGCAAAATGCCGTGACCAAGCTGTTCCCTACGGCACGCGTGCGGTATCGGTTCGTCAATCGGGGCGGACACCACTTCCCTCCCGGATTCGACCGGGCGTTGCGCCGCCAGTTGGACATGATGGCGTCCCTGGCCCTGCAGCCGGAAGAAAAAGCCTACTTCGCCCGCAAGTGCAGCTATCTGGATCCGGTATATCTGGACTTCTTGAGTGGATACCGTTACGATCCGTCCGAGGTAACCATCCGTCAGGAGGGGGGTGACCTTTCGGTGGAGATCGAGGGTTTCTGGTATCGGACCATCCTGTGGGAGGTGCCGCTGATGGCCGTTATTTCGGAACTGTACTATATCCTGACGGGACTCCAACGGGTGGACGACCAGCAGGTGTGCGAGATCACCCGGGAGAAGATGGAGGCCTACAAGGGTCTGGACATCAAGATCGCGGAATTCGGCACACGCCGCCGGCACAGCTACCGGGTACAGGAACTGGTGGTGGAGGCGTTGCAAAAATACGGGGGACGGAACTACATCGGCACGTCGAACGTACGCCTGGCGATGGACTACAACGTGATCCCGATCGGCACCCATGCGCACGAGTGGTTCATGTTCCATGCGGCGCACTTCGGGTACAAGATGGCCAACCGCGTGGGGCTGGACAACTGGGTGAACGTCTACCACGGCGACTTGGGCATTGCGCTGACCGATACGTTCACGGCGGATGTTTTCCTGTGCTCGTTCGACAAGAAATTCGCCAAGCTGTTCGACGGGGTGCGGCACGATAGCGGCGATCCGCTGGTGTTCATCGACAAGATCACTTCGCACTACCGCAAGATGAACATCGACCCGACGTCCAAGACGATCATCTTCTCCGATACGCTCAACCCCCAGACGGTAAAACGCATCGCGGAATACTGCCGGGGCAAGATCGGGATGTCGTTCGGCATCGGGACCAACTTTACCAACGACGTGGGGCTCGAGGCGCTGAACATGGTGGTCAAGATGAGCGCGGCCTTTACCGAAAACGGCAAGTGGACTCCGACGGTCAAGTTGTCCGATTCCGAAGGAAAATACACGGGCGATCCGCAGGCGATCCGCCTGGCACTGGATATTCTGGGTATCTAAACGTTCCGCCACGGGGTGCGGGCAAGCGGGCGGCGCCTGCGGCG
>DVLY01000155.1 GCA_018715295.1 Candidatus Merdimorpha stercoravium
AAGATTTTTCCGTACCTTTGGGCTTTCCGATAACCGAAGCCCCCGGGCGGGGAATGCGGGATCCATCCGCAGCTGTGCCCACAACCGTAGAGTCGTTGCGCCTGCATGAGCACCGACGAGCCGGGATACCGTCCGAAAGGGTCCTAAAACTTGGGAGCAAAGTGATGTTTTCGCCTTCTTTTCTATCTGCCGCCGCCCGCTGGACCGGGCTGACTTTCGCGCTGGCCTGCACCCTGGCCTGCCAAGGGCACAAAAACGCCGAACCGACTGCCGGAAGCGTCGAAAAACCGGCCTACGCCCGCTTGTTCGACACCCGGAAGACCCCGCAAGGCGTCCTGATAACTACCTATCAACCGGCCGACACCACCCAAATCCTGAAACGATACCTCCTCTACCGGGAAGGGCATCAGCCGGATACGGTCCCTCCCGATGTCGTACCCGTGCGCATCCCGCTGGAAAACGTAGCGGTGGCGCATTCCACGCAGATCGGTCTGATCGCGGCTCTGGGATGCGAGCCATCCATCCGGAGCATCGGGTCGCGGGCAGCCCTCGAACGGAACTCTGTTTTGGCCGAAAGGGAGGATCTGGGAGAATTCTTCAACGGCTGGCAGTTCGATACCGAAAAACTGCTGGTCCTCGCGCCCGATGCCGTATTTTTCTCCCCGGGACGCACCGAAGACATCACCACGCTCGAAAAAGGCATCCGCGTACCGATGCTTTACGACCTTTCCCCCTGGGAGAACCACCCGCTGGCACGCAGCGAATGGCTGAAATTCACGGCCGAATTTTTCGACTGCCGCGCGCTGGCCGACAGCCTGTTCGCGCAGATCGAGCAGCGTTACCGAGACATTTGCCAACAGGCCCGAACCAGCGGCACCCGCCCGCAAGTGCTTTCCTCGCTGCCCTACCAGGGAGTATGGTACATGCCGGCCGGGGAGAGCTACAAGGCCGTGCTTTTCCGCGACGCGGCGCTGGACTTCCCGTGGGCGGACACCCCGCAAACCGGTTCGCTGGCCCTGGACCTGGAGAGCGTGCTGGCACGAGCCTGGCAAGCCGACGTCTGGTTTTTCGAAACGGGCATGGGCGACTCCCCGACCTTGAAATCGCTTGAGGAACAAAACCGGCTTTACACTCGCTTCAAGGCCTTCCGCAACGGCGACATCTTCATCTGCAATTCGGACCACGGTGCCCCGTATTTCGAACAGAGCATCGTCTATCCCGACCGGGTACTCTCGGACTTCACCTACCTGCCGCGCGAGAAAGACTATCGTCCCTATTACTACCAGCGCATCGAACGCCAATGAACACCCTGCCGGAAAACTGCCCCTCCGCCCGCTCTGCGGCAAGACGCCCGGGATACCTGCTGCTCGCCATGGGACTGCTGGGCGCCATCGCCGTGCTGCTGGCCTTGAACATCGCCACCGGTACGGTCGCCATCCCCCTTCGGGACGTGCTGGATGTCCTGCTGGGCGGCGGGGAAGGCTCGATCACCGAGGTGATCGTCCTGGAAAAACGCTTGCCGGAGGCCGTAACGGCTCTGGTGGCAGGCGGGGCGCTGGGCGTGTGCGGCCTGATGATGCAGACCTTGTTCCGCAATCCGCTGGCCGACCCTTCCATCCTGGGGATTAGTTCCGGGGCTTCGCTGGCCGTAGCCCTGATCACGTTCTGCGCCTCGCTGTTCGGTCTTTCACTGGTGGTAAGCCCCCTGTGGCAGATCCTGGCGGCACTGGCCGGAAGCACCGCCGTGCTGGTCTTTCTGCTGGCCGTCTCGCGGCGCATGGTGGGCAACACGGCACTGCTGATCACGGGCATCATGGTGGGATACCTGGCTTCGGCGCTGGTATCGGTACTGCAGTTTTCGGGCAACAAAGACGCCAACTTCGCCTTTATCCTCTGGAGCCAGGGCAGTTTTTCCCGGGCCATGACCGACGGTTTTTTCTACATCTTCCTGGCGGTGTGCATCGTAGGGGTGGCCGCCTCGTTCCTGCTGATCCGCACCTTCAACGCCCTGCTGCTGGGCGAGAACTACGCCCGCAACCTGGGTATCGACATCCCGCGCGCCCGCAGAGCCATCATCCTGCTCTCGGCGCTGCTCACCGGGGCGGTAACGGCCTACTGCGGTCCCATTGCCTTCGTCGGGCTCGCCGTGCCGCACATCGTGCGCTATACCACCCGCAGTGCCGACCGAAGGGTGCTGCTGCCCCTGACGGTGCTCGCCGGAGCGGCCATCACGCTACTGTGTGCGCTGATCTCCAAACAGGCCGTCTTCGGGTACATGCTGCCCATCAACGCCGTTACTTCGCTCATCGGCGCACCGATCGTCATCCTGGCCGTACTGAAAAACTCGACTGCCAAAAACTGATCCCGACATGACCTCCCCTGCCCACGCACACGCACCGATCCTCGCCACCCGCGACTTAAGCATCGGCTACCGGCACGGCCTTCCGGTGCGGGAACACATCGGAGTGGAGCTGATGCCGGGCACCCTTACCTGTCTGGTGGGACGCAACGGAGCCGGGAAATCGACGCTGCTGCGCACCCTTTGCGGTTTTCTCCCGCCGAAGTCTGGCCATGTCGAGCTCCTCGGACGCCCTCTGCAGGAGTATTCCCAACGGCAACTCTCCCGCACCCTGGGGGTAGTGCTGACCGAAATCCTGGGTGAGATACACTACCTGACCGTCCGGCAAACGGTCGAAACGGGACGCTACCCCTACTGCGACTGCTTCGCCCGCCTGGACGCGCAGGACCGGCAAGAAGTCGAACAAGCGATGCGGACGGTCGGGATCGCCCCGCTGGCCGAGCGGACCATGGCGCGCATCAGCGACGGACAGCGGCAGAAAGTAATGATCGCCAAAGCATTGGCGCAGGACACCGAACTCATCGTGCTGGACGAGCCGCTCTCGTTTCTCGACCTCTCCGCCCGGGTGGAGATCATGACGGTGCTGCAGCGTCTGGCTCACGTGAACGGCAAAACGCTCCTGCTCTCCACCCACGACCTCGACCTGGCCTTTGCCTTTGCCGACCGGATGTGGATCATGGATACCTCGGGAGGTGTCGGACAATGCGACGCCCCCTGGGAGGACAAGGCCGCGATCGCCGACCGGGTATTCGGGGAGCAGTCGGTGTGGATCAAGGATTTTCTGAAGATCTGACCCCTTCCCCTCTCCTTTTTTGCACCCTGTCCATAAACACACTCCGGATTGGTCGATCCGTGCAAGCGTCCGAGGGCAAAGCGGAACTTGTTTTCCCGGGACATCGGCCGGTTTTTGGGGAAAAATTTGCGTTTTTTTTACTTTCCGGCCCCCATTTTTTCAAGTTCCGGAGAAGTTTTTCCCGCCGAGAAGCCTTACCTTTACCCGGATTTACAAAACCTCTCTCCGGATATGGAAAACGAAGACTTCGCGCAGCGTTCGCAACTCGACCTTCCCGCCTGGGAAGCCCTTCGGAAACGCATCGCCCCGTACATCCACCGCACGCCGGTGCTGACCTGCTCGACCCTCGACGCGGAGGCCGGGTGCCGCTTGTTCTTCAAATGCGAAAACTTCCAGAAGATCGGCGCTTTCAAGATGCGCGGAGCGATCAACGCAGCGCTGAACCTGCCGCAAGAAGCCCTCGCCCGGGGACTGGCGACCCATTCGTCGGGCAATTTCGCACAGGCGGTCGCCCTCTCGGCCAAACTGCTGGGCGTGCCGGCCTACATCGTGATGCCCGAAAATGCTCCGCAGGTGAAAAAAGACGCGGTGAAGGGCTATGGGGCGACGGTGATCGAATGCCCTTCGACCCAAGCGGCCCGGGAAGCGGCCGTCGAAGAGGTCGTCCGGGAAAAAGGCGCTACCTTTCTCCATCCGTACAACGACTGGAATGTCATCTACGGACAGGGGACGGCGGCTGCCGAGCTGTTGGAAGAGGTTCCGGATCTGGACTTCATCCTGGCGCCGGTGGGCGGCGGCGGCCTGATGTCCGGTACGGCGATGGCCGCCGCCGCTTATGCGCCCCGTTGCGCGGCTTTCGGTGCCGAACCGCTCCTAGCCGGGGACGCCTACCTGTCGCTGCACAAAGGGAGCGTGCAAAAGGCTTTCCCGCCGCGCACCATTGCGGACGGACTGCGCACGAGCCTGGGCGACAAGACGCTCTATACCTTGTCCCGCTACCTGAAAGACATCCTGCTGGTGGAAGAACACGAGATCGTCCAAGCGATGCAATGGGTGTGGGAACGGATGAAAATCCTCATCGAGCCTTCCTCGGCCGTGCCGCTGGCCGCCGTGCTGCACAACGAAGGGATCTTTTCCGGGGCGAAGGTGGGCATCATCCTTTCGGGGGGCAACGTCGATGCGGGCTGCGTATTCCGCCACTTGGACGAAGTCATAAAGGAAAACACTAAATAAAACCATTTAATCGCATGAAAAAGACATTGTTGCTTTTCGCCGCCCTGCTGATGAGTTTCTCGCTGGCCTGGGCACAGGAAAAAGGCACGCCCGCGGCCGAAAACAAAAAAGCGGACGAGAATTCCACCGAAAAAGTGGCGGACAAGGTCCCCGACACGTACGCCAACGACTTTACCTACACCCCGTACACGCCTACCTTCAAGAGCGACGGATCGAACGGAAAGGTCAAAAACGTGATCCTGCTCATCGGCGACGGCATGGGCATGGCACAGGCCGTTTCGGGTTACTATGCCAACGGGAACGACCTGGCTATTCTCAAACTCAAACGTCTGGGCTTCGTACGCACCTATTCGGCTTCGCATTTCACCACCGACAGCGCAGCTTCGGGTACCACGTACGCCTGCGGAGTAAAGACCACCAACGGTTTTGTGGGCATGACCCCGGATGAGAAACCGGCTGCCAACATCCCGGAAAAACTCTCCCCGAAAGGCATCGCCACGGGCGTGATCTCTACGGACAACATCTCCGGCGCTACTCCTTCGGTCTTCTACGCCCATGTAGCCAAACGGGGCGCTACGGCCGACATCCTGAGCCAGTTGCCGCTCTCCAAGCTCGACCTGTTCGCTGCCGGGTGCGAATCGCTGTGGGAAAAATACGCTCCGGAACAGGTAGCCGAATTGAAAAAAGCCGGGTTTACCGTCCTGAACGACTACAACCAGATTCAGGACAACCTTTCCGCGGCACGCATCGGGGTGATCGCTAAGGATGCCGATGTACAGCCCGTGATGAACGGCCGGGGCGACTTCCTGCCGGCTACCGTACGCCAGGCCATCGAATTCCTCAACGGGAAGTCCAAGAAGGGCTTTTTCCTGATGGCCGAGGGTGCCCAGATAGACTGGGGCTGCCACAACAACGATGTGAAGTACACCGTTACGGAAGTCATCGACTTCGACAAGGCGGTGAGCGAGGCTTTGAAATTTGCCGACCAGGACGGCCAGACGCTGGTGATCATCACGGCCGACCACGAGACGGGCGGTATGACGATCCCCAATGGCGACTACGACCAGAACAAGGTTCGCGCGCTCTATACCGTTGGCGGACACACGGGCGTCATGGTGCCGCTCTATGCCTACGGTCCCCATTCGCAGGATTTCCAGGGGGTACAGGAAAACACCGACGTACACAAGAAGATCGTCGAGTTGCTCGAAAAGGGCAAGTGATCTCCCTTACGGGCGTTCAAGCGCAAAGCGGGGGCTTCCGAATGGAAGCCCCCGCTTTGCGCTTGAACGCTTTGCTCAGATAAGTAAACAACTAAAAAACACTAACTAAAACTTACACACACATATATGCCTATCGTTAAAAACGAATTGTTCTTTTCATCGAAATACGCAGTCCTTCACTGCCCCTGCAGCTCGAAGCCCAACCACAGCCCGTCGTAGCTCTCCACCAGCGAACCGATGAGCTCCGCCTGGGAACTGATCCCTGCCGCCAGATCGGTCAGGGACTTCAGCGCCGAAATGAGCCGGTCGGCTTCGAAAGCCATCGACAGCGTATTGCCCGAGACGGAGACTTGCGCCCGGATCGTCGCCGGGGTTTTCGAGAGGGTGATCGTCATCATGCCGCTGTCCGTATCGAGGGTGTAAGTCCCCGCTACTTCCTTTCCCTTGTACCCGAAGGAACACTTCCCCTCCGCAGCGAACGAACAGGAGAATTGCTCCATGCCCAAGGCCCGGTACACGGATTCCAAACGGGATTCCACCTGGCTCGCGGCCACCTGTCCTCCGGCCTTGGCCAAGAGTTCATCGCTCTCCAGACGGCAATACGGGCTCGCATACTGCCACTGGCCGATCACCGCCTGCTCGGAAAGCGTCTGCCCGCCTACCGTCTGCTGGAGCACATCGCCCAATATCGACTTCCAGTCCTGCGCCGATGCCCCGGTCGAACCCAGCACCACCCAGAAGACCAACCACAGGATGTTTCTCGTTTTCATCTTTCGGTTTTCTTTCAAATTCCTCGAAGACAAAGATAAGCCCTCCTGTTTTTCAGGTCAAAAAAAATCGACCGGCAGGGGTTTTCCGACGACCAACGGCCTCTTTTCTCCTTTTTGTTCCTTTTGCAAAAATCATCCGGCCGGAAAAAGGGCATTTGCCTCAGGGGAGAAAAAGTACTATCTTTGACCCGTAAACCCATCCCCACATGTCGAGATTCGCTGCCAACCTCAAACTGCTCCGCCACCGGAAAGGCCTCTCGCAGGACATCCTCGCCCTGGAACTCGACCTGAAGCGCACCACGCTTTCGGCCTACGAGAACGGCCAGGCCGAACCCAATCTGGACCTGTTGGGACGCATTGCCGCCTATTTCGGCCTGCGCATCGACTCTCTGCTGGGCGTGGACCTCTCCGCCCTCACCCCTGCCGAGTGGGACGAAATGCAACGCGGCGAAGCCCCGGACCTCTCCGGACGCCACCTGCGCATCCTGGCCACCAGCGTATCGCCCGACAACCTGGAGAACGTTGAAGTCGTCCCGGCCGCTGCACGCGCCGGTTACACCGCCGGGTATGCCGACCCGGAATTCGTCGCTTCCCTCCCGCACATGAGCCTGCCGTTCCTCTCGCCCGAGCGCAAATACCGCGCTTTCCCCGTCGATGGAGACAGCATGCCGCCGGTGGTAAAGGGTTCGTACGTGGTGGGACAGTACCTGCCCGACTGGAACACCCTACGCAAAGGGCAATTCGCCATCGTGGTTACCCGGCAGGACGGCATCGTCTTCAAGAAAGTGTACCCCGATTTTTCCGCCGGGAAGCTCACCCTGGTCTCGACCAATCCCTTGTACGAACCGTACGACCTCCCGTGGGAAGATGTCCTCGAAGTCTGGACCTTCACGGCGTACGTCGCCCAGTCGGTCCTCGAACCGGGCCTCGAACCGGGACAGATCGAACAGATCCTCGCCCGCCTGCAACGCGACGTGGCCGCGCTGAAAAAGAAGACCGGGCTGTAATCCCCTTTCCTGCCCCGCTTTTTCCCGACCCGTCTTTGCCGAACAAAGAGACCGAAGAAATCCATTTCTCTTCCCTTGCCTGCCGCTGCTTTTCCAAAAGCAAGGGCTATGCCGCTGTCGCCTTCCTCCCTTGCCCCCGGGATTGCCCCGCAAAGAGTTTTCCAAAAGCAAAG
>DVLY01000156.1 GCA_018715295.1 Candidatus Merdimorpha stercoravium
AGGCGCATCCTGTTTTATCCAAAACCTCCATAAAAAACCCCCGACCTTCGTTATTTTACCGTAATTTCATCTTGCCAATGGCCTTTGTCCCGAAAAATAGCCCTACCTTTGTATATTAAGGTAACTCATCAACACATACGAGCCATGAAAATAGCCTTGGGCAGCGACCACGCTGGCGTAGACTACAAAAAAGCCATCGCAGAACACCTGCGCGGCAAGGGCATCGAAACCCTCGATTTCGGACCATTCACCACCGACGCGGTGGATTACCCCGATTATATCCATCCCGTAGCGCGCGCCGTGGAAAACGGCCAAGCGGACCTGGGCATCACCCTTTGCGGGTCGGGCAACGGCGCCGCCATGACCGCCAACAAACACGCCGGCATCCGCGCTGCCCTCTGCTGGACTCCGGAGCTGGCTTCGCTGGCCCGCCACCACAACGACGCCAATGTGCTGGACATCCCCGCACGTTTTGTCAGCCTGTACCAAGCCCTGGAAATGGTGGACGTATTCCTGGCCGAGCCCTTCGACGGGGGACGGCACCAGCGCCGCATCGAAAAGATCCCCGTGAAGGACTGATGCGCCCCGTGCGCTCGTAAAGCATTCAAGAGCATGAAGAAAAAGAAAAACGAAAACAGGAAATCCCTGCAGGAAAAGAAAAAAAACCGGGACTTCCTCGGCCAGCGCTCCCGCCGGGAACGCCGCAACGAAGAGCGCCACGATGAAAAACGCCGCAGCAGAGAGCGCCGCCGGCCCCGGGAAGAGGAAGAACACAACCCCTTGGGAGAATTCGAAATATCGGTCCTGGGTGTATTCCACAAAAACCCCTCGGCCGTCTACAACCCCAAGCAGGTAGCCTCCCGCCTGGCCAAACACACCGGCAAGGACGTCTCCGCCCCCCAGGTGCAGCAGGCACTCGACACCCTGGTGGCCCGGGAACAACTCCTGCAACCCGAACCCGGACGTTACAAAGCCGCCCCGCAGTCGCAGTACATCGTCGGCACGATGGACTTCACCTCCTCGGGAGCCGCCTACCTCGTCCCTCAAGACAAGGAAAAATACACCGACGACATCTACATCCCGGCTTCCGCTACCGGCAAGAGCCTGCACGGGGATACCGTGCGGGTGTATGTCTTCCGCCGCAAAACCGGACGCCGGCCTGAAGGCGAGGTCGTCGAGATCATCTCCCGCGCCAAAACGCAATTCGTCGGGCGGCTGGAACTCTCGGACCACTTCGGATTCGTCATCCCGGACAACAACCGCATCAGCATCAATTTCTACATCCCCAAGGAAGGCATCGGCCAGGCGCACGACGGCGACAAAGTCGTGGTCGAAATCGCCCAATGGCCCGACAAAGCCCACAACCCCGTCGGCCGTATCCTCGACATCCTGGGACGCCCCGGCGAACACGAAGTGGAGATCCACTCCATCCTGGCCGAATACGGGCTTCCGTACCGTTTCCCGCAGGAGATCGAAGCCGAAGCCTCCGCCCTGCCCATCGAAATCACCGAGGAGGAGATCGCCCGCCGGCGCGACATGCGGGGCTCGACGACCTTTACCATCGACCCGGCCGACGCCAAGGACTTCGACGATGCCCTGTCGCTCGACAAACTGGAGAACGGCAACTACCTCATCGGGGTGCACATCGCCGACGTTTCGCATTACGTCAAGGAAGGTACTGCGCTCGATGGCGAAGCCTACGACCGCGGTACTTCGGTGTATCTGGTGGACCGGGTGGTTCCCATGCTGCCCGAGATCCTGAGCAACAATGTCTGCTCCCTGCGTCCGGACGAAGAGAAGCTCACCTTCTCGGCCGTCTTTGAAATGGACCAGGACGCTCACGTGAAAAACGAGTGGTTCGGCCGCACGGTCATCCGCTCGAACCGCCGCTTTACTTACGAGGAGGCTCAGGCGGTCATCGAAGGAGCGGACGACCCGCTGCGCGAAGAGATCCTCATCCTGGATTCCCTGGCCAAGAAGATGCGCGAGCGGCGCATGGCCTCCGGCGCCATCGCATTCGACCGGGAAGAAGTAAAATTCACCCTCGATGCCGACAACGAACCTACCGGGGTATTCTTCAAGGTATCGAAAGACGCCAACAAACTGATCGAGGAATTCATGCTGCTGGCCAACCGCAAGGTAGCCGCTTTCGTAGGCAGCGAACTGCGCCACGATCCGGTGTACCAGGGTGTCGCCCCGACGTTCGTCTACCGCGTCCACGACGATCCGAACCCCGAGAAACTGGCTTCCCTGGCCGGGATGGCGCGCAAATTCGGCTACAAGGTCCTCACCAAAGACCGCCAGTCCATCTCCCGTTCGCTCAACCGGATGCTCACCGACGTGCGGGGCCGCCGCGAGGAAAACATGCTCACCACCCTGGCCATGCGTTCGATGGCCAAGGCGGAATACTCGACCGACAACATCGGGCACTACGGCCTGGCTTTCGAATACTACACGCATTTCACCTCGCCCATCCGCCGCTATCCGGACGTGATGGTCCACCGCCTGCTCCAACGCTATCTGGACAAGGGGAAAAGTGCGGACAAGGAAAAGTACGAGGAATCCTGCCGATACGCTTCCTCCCGTGAACGCATTGCCGCCGATGCCGAACGCGATTCGGTAAAATACATGCAGGTCAAGTACATGGCCAAGCAGGTGGACAAGGAATACAAGGGCGTCATTTCGGGAGTTACCGAATGGGGCATCTACGTGGAGATCATCGAAAACAAATGCGAAGGCATGGTGCGCCTGCGCGACCTCCGGGACGACTACTACTCCTTCGACGCCAAGAATTTCTGCGTGGTGGGCGAGAACAGCCACAACGTGTTGCAGCTGGGCGACGAAGTGATGGTACGGGTCAAGAACGCCGACCTGGAGCGCAAGCAACTGGACTTCGAGTTCCTCCGCACGGCCGAAGAAGGCGACTGACCCTCCAAGAGATGGAACAGGCAGACTACGGCAGCGACGCGTATTTCATGCAGCGGGCCTTGGACGAAGCCCGTCAGGCTGTCCGGGCGGGGGAAATCCCGGTCGGTGCCATCGTGGTGGCCGCCGGACGCATCATCGCCCGGGGGCACAACCTGACCGAAACCCTGTGCGACGTAACCGCCCATGCCGAGATGCAGGCCATCACCGCAGCGGCCGGACACCTCGGGGGAAAATACTTGCCCGACTGTACGCTGTACGTAACCCTCGAACCATGCGCCATGTGTGCCGGGGCCTTGTACTGGGCTCAACTGGGGCGACTGGTCTTCGGGGCGGAGGACCCCCGCAGAGGATACCGGGCGATGGGCGGTCGGCTGCATCCCAAAACCGAAGTAACGGGCGGGGTCTTGGCCGGGGAGTGCAAGGAACTCCTGGATGCTTTCTTCCAAAAACTGCGCTAAAAACAAGCGTACAAGCCCGTACAAACAAGGTCGGCCGGGAAAATTCCCGGCCGACCTTGTTTGTA
>DVLY01000157.1 GCA_018715295.1 Candidatus Merdimorpha stercoravium
GGCGCCGCTTGCCCGCCCGCTTGCCCGCCTGTACTTACAGTTCGTAATCCACCACCGTGCGGATGGTGATCAGTGGCTTGAACCAGGCCAGGAAAGCCAGGTGCACCGGATCTACCGCATAGGCCGCCAGTCCTTCCCGATCGTCGAACGTGGCGGTAAGCACCAGGTCGGCCGAAGGATTGTTTTCGGCAAAGTCGATCCCCACCTCCATCGAACGCAGGGTGGGAGCCACCCCTACCATAGCTTCCAGTTCTTTCTTAGCCCGCTCCGGAGCCTCCTTTTTGGCTTCCGGTTTCAGTTTGAACATTACGATGTGTTTTACCATTGTCTTTGTTTTATCGAGAGTTAGAGATTGTCATGTCGTTAGTCAAGGGAGGAAAGGGCGGGAGCGCGCGGTCAGTAACGCCGCGCCGCCATGCTCTCCTTGGCGTAGTCTTCCCATAGGTGCAGCGCCGTGCGGAAATCTTCCGGCAGCGGGCTGGTGAATTCCAGGTATTGGCCCGTAGACGGGTGGACGAAACCCAGCAGCTCCGCGTGGAGCGCCTGCCGGGGAAGGGCCTCCATCGTCCTGCGGATAAACAGTTTGTAGGCGCCCGAGACGGTCCCTTTCAGGATCTGGTCGCCCCCGTAGCGCGCATCGGAGAACAGCGGATGGCGGTGGAACGAAAAGTGAGCGCGGATCTGGTGCGTACGTCCTGTCTCCAGCCGGCATTCCACCAGGGTAACGTATCCGAACCGCTGCACCACCCGGAAATGCGTCACGGCCGGTTTGCCGGCTTCTCCGTCGGGGAAAACCGCCATCTGCAGGCGGTTGGAAGGGTTGCGTCCGATGTTTCCCCGGTAGGTGCCTTCGTCCTCCACGAAATCGCCCCACACCAGAGCCTTGTAACGCCGGGAGATGCTGTGTTCGAAAAACTGGCGCGCCAGGTGGTTCATGGCAAGTTCTGTCTTGGCCACCACCAGCAACCCGCTGGTATCCTTGTCGATGCGGTGAACCAGCCCCGGACGGTCCATCGCGCCGGTGGAGGGAAGCTGTTGGAACCGGTAGGCCAGGGCATTGACCAGCGTGCCGGTGTAGTTCCCGTGTCCCGGGTGTACCACCATGCCGGCCGGTTTGTCCACCACCAGCAAGTCGTCGTCCTCGTAAACGATATTCAGGGGTATGTTTTCGGGGATCAGGACCTCTTCGCGCACCGGGGTGGGCATCACCACGCGGATCACATCGCCCGGACGGACTTTGTAGTTGGGTTTGACGGGCGCGTCGTTCACCAGTACGTTTTGGGCGCGGATGGCGTTCTGCACCCGGTTGCGGGTGGCGTTTTGGATGAATTGTACCAGGAATTTGTCGATCCGCAGCGGCTCCTGGCCTTTGTCGGCCGTAAAACGGTGGTGTTCGTACAGTTCGTCCTGAACCTCGCCGCTGAGCGAACCGTTGTCCAGAAAATCCTCTTCCTGTATCTCCATAGAAAATCTTCGTTTGTTTTTTTCCTCCCGCCGGAGGCTCCGCATCCCGGTATTTTTGCCTTTTTTCTTCCCTCCCTCATTTTTTCCATTCCTCCCCGGGAGAGGGACAGGCTGGGACGGCCCGTGCGGGCAAGAAGGAGAGAAAAGACGTTCCGGTAAGTCTTCCGCCGGAGAGCCAGGCTCGCGGAGGAAGGGGGGGATGCCGGGGGGTTAGAAATCTTCGATGCTCAAGGTATCCTCGGCGATGAGGGGTTGGTCGCCTTCGCCTGCGATCAGGTCGATGACGGTCGCTTTGGGGAACTGGTCGCCCGGATGGATTGCAACGCCGTCCACCGAGAGGCCCAGCACGACATCGCGGCCGATGTGCGGGCGGTAGATGGTGTCGCCCACGATAAACCCGACGGCTTGCAGGCGTTTGGCGACGTTTTCGATCTTGTCGTTTTCAAAATCGACCGTGGGTACCGAAACGGTTTCCCAGGAAGACCGGTTGATCTTCAGGTAGATCTTCCGTCCTTCCTTTACGGCTGTCCCGGCCGAAGGATCTTGCGAGAGCACGGCACGCGGACGTTTGTCCGGTTCGTAGCGCGAGGAGTCGATGATCGTCCAGCGAAATCCCATCGCTTCGAGGGTTTGTACCGCCAGCGTGGCGTCCATGCCCTGCAGGTCGGGGGTCGGCGTGGTCTGGTCGTGGCGCGTATAGCCCTTGAGCCAGAAGAGAAATCCGGCCACCAGCACCACGATCACGGCAAGGGCTCCCAGGCTGTGGAGCACGTATTGATTTTTGAAAAAGTCCCTCATACGGCCTTTGGCATTAGTTGTTCTTTCGGGCAAACCGCGGGAAAAATCATGCGCGCAGGGTAGCCCCGAACTGTTTCTCGAAGGCACCCATCAGTTTCTTCATCGTTGCTTCGATGCGTTTTTCGTCCAGCGTCTTTTCCGCATCGGCCAAGGTAAAGCTCAACGCGTAGGACTTCTTGCCTTCCGGCAGGTTTTTCCCTTGATAGACGTCGAACAGGTTTACGTCTTTCAGGATGTGGCGTTCGGCGGCGAAAGCCGCGTTGTGGAGTTGCTGGTAGGTAACGTTTTCATCGACCAGCAGGGCCAGGTCGCGGCGTACGGACGGGTATTTGGGCAGGTCCTGGCACGTGATGGAGGTCTTGCGGGCCAACTCCAGCACTTTTTCCCACAGGATGTCGCAGTAGTACACGTCCTGCGCAATGTCGAAAGCCTTGAGGATGCGGCGGGAAACCTTGCCGATGCGTGCGATGACCGTCTTTCCGCTGGCGATGTCCGCCCCCTCGGACAGCAGGTCGCTCTCGCAAGGGATCGTATTCAGTTCGCCGATGCCCAGACGCGCCATTACGCGGTCGAAATCCGCCCGCAGGTCGTAGTAGTTGGCCTCGCGCTGCGCTCCCCGCCAGGATTCCTCGTTGGCTTTTCCGGTGAGGGTCATGGCCAGGTGGCTCTCTTCGACCCACCGGTCGCCGTAATGGTTGTAGGTCTTGCCCAGTTCGAACAGGCGCAGGTCGGAGCGGCGGTGGCTGATGTTGCGGGCCACGGCTTCCAGGGCGCAGAACAGCAGGCTCTGGCGCAATACGTCCAGATCGGAGCTCAGAGGATTGAGCAGGCGGACGGTCGCCTGCGGGTCGATGTCCTTGGAAAGCGCGGTGTAGGCGCTTCGCGTCAGGGAGTTGGACATGATCTCGTGGTACCCCCGGGCCGCCAGCAGGTCGCCGCAGAGGTTGAACAACCGCTCCGGACTGCGTTTGTCGTCCGATACGATGGAGGTGTGCAGCACCGGGCTCACTTCGATGTGGTTGTATCCGTACACCCGCAGCAGGTCTTCGGCTACGTCGGCCTCGCGCTGCACGTCCACCCGGTAGGCGGGCACTTCGAGGCGGAGGGCCTCCGGGGTCTGCTCCACGATCTTTATTTCGAGTGCTTCGAGGATCTTCCGGATGTCCTGGTGCGGGATGTCCTTGCCCAGCAGCCGGGCTACGTGGTCGTAGCGGAAAGTAACGGGGAAGGGTGCCTTGATCGCCGGATCGGAGCAGATGTCGGTAATGCCCGAGGCAATGTGTCCTCCGGCCAGCGTGCACATGAGCCGTGCTGCCAGGCAAAGTGCATCGATGGTGATGTTCGGGTCGATGCCCCGCTCGTAGCGGAACGAAGCGTCGGTCTGCAGGCCGTGGCGTTTGGAGGTGCGGCGGATGGTAACGGGGTCGAAATAGGCACTTTCGATGAAGACGTCGGTGGTGTCGTCCTTGATGCCGGATTCCAGACCTCCGTACACGCCTGCGATGCACATCGGCGCGGTAGCCGAGCAGATCATCAGGTCTTCCTGCGAGAGCTTGCGCTGCTCGCCGTCCAGGGTAACGAACGGCGTGCCTTCCGGGCAGGTCTTCACGCGGATTTCTCCGCCTACCTGCCGCAGGTCGAACGCGTGCAGGGGTTGCCCCAGGGATTGCAGCACGTAGTTGGTGATGTCCACCACGTTGTTGATGGAGTTTACCCCGACGGCTTTCAGGCGGTTGGCCAGCCAGGCGGGCGACGGGGCGATCTTGACGCCTTTGACCACGATGCCGCAGTAGCGCGGGGCCCGTTTGGGGTCTTCTACCACGACCTTGACGGGGAACTCTTCGGTGGGTTGTATTGTCCGCTCGGGAAGGGTGATTTCGAGCGGTTCTCCCTGGTATTTCAACCGGGCGGCCAGGTCGCGCGCCACTCCCAGGTGGCTCATGGCGTCGGCACGGTTGGGGGTCAGTCCGATTTCGAATACGGTGTCGGTTTCCACGTGGAAAACTTCGCTGGCAGGCGTTCCGGCCGGGATATCGTCCGGGAGCACCATGATGCCTTCGTGCGAGTCGCCCAGGCCGAGTTCGTCCTCGGCGCAGATCATCCCTTTGGAGACTTCTCCGCGGAGTTTGCTTTCCTTGATGCGGAATTCGCTGCCGTCCTTGTCGTACAGAACGGCTCCGAGGGTGGCTACCGGGACGGTTTGTCCGGCGGCTACGTTCGGGGCGCCGCAGACGATCTGTACCGGCGAGCCGTCGCCCAGATCGACGGTGGTGATATGCAGGTGATCCGAATTGGGGTGGGGTACGCAGGTGAGGACTTTGCCGATGACGATCCCGCGAAGCCCTCCGCGAACGCTTTCCCAGCGTTCCATTCCTTCGATTTCCAGTCCGAGGTCGGTGAGGATTTCAGCCGCCTTTTCTTCCTCCAGGGCAAAGGGCGCGAACTCTTTCAGCCAGTTGTAAGATATTTTCATTTTCCTTCTGTTTTTTCAGACCGATGTATATTCTGCACAAAGGTAGCAATTCGGGGCGGGATTTCCACAAAAAATTGCACCCGAGGCATCTCGCTCCGGGGCGTGCGGGCAAGCAAAA
>DVLY01000158.1 GCA_018715295.1 Candidatus Merdimorpha stercoravium
AAAAACAAGCGAAAAATATCAAATCAAAATAATTAATTAAAAAACGTAAAACAAAATGGCTAATCTGGATCTTTCCAAGTACGGGATCACGGGCGTGAAGAAAATCTATCACAACCCCTCGTACGAAGAGCTTTTCAAAGCAGAAACCGACCCCAGCCTGCAAGGCTATGAAAAAGGTCAGGAAACCGAATTGGGAGCAGTAAACGTGATGACCGGTATCTACACCGGCCGCTCGCCCAAGGATAAATTTTTCGTGCTGGACGACACCACCCGCGACACGATCTGGTGGACTTCGGAAGGTTACAAGAACGACAACAAGCCCGTTTCGCCCAAGACGTGGGACGTGCTGAAGGAACTGGCCGTCAAGGAACTTTCCAACAAGGACCTCTACGTGATGGATACCTTCTGCGGAGCGAACGAAAACTCCCGCATCAAGGTGCGCTTCATCATGGAGGTGGCTTGGCAGGCACACTTTGTCAAGAACATGTTCATCCGTCCTACCGAAGAGGAACTGGCCAACTACGGCGAACCGGATTTCGTATCCTTCAACGCAGCCAAAGCCAAAGTGGTGAACTACCAGGAACTGGGCCTGAACTCCGAAACGGCTGTGGTATTCAACCTGACGGAAAAACAGCAGGTGATCCTCAACACGTGGTACGGCGGAGA
Source organism: Candidatus Merdimorpha stercoravium (assembly GCA_018715295.1). GTDB lineage: Bacteria > Bacteroidota > Bacteroidia > Flavobacteriales > UBA1820 > Merdimorpha > Merdimorpha stercoravium. The sequence continues at coordinate 667 of DVLY01000158.1, forward strand.
GATGAAGAAAGGTATCTTCTCCTACATGAACTACCTGCTCCCGCTCAAGGGTATGGCTTCGATGCACTGCTCGGCCAATACGGACATGAACGGCAAGAACACCGCCATCTTCTTCGGGCTCTCCGGCACGGGTAAAACGACCCTGTCCACCGATCCGAAGCGCCTGCTGATCGGCGACGACGAACACGGCTGGGACGACGAAGGCGTGTTCAACTTCGAAGGCGGCTGCTACGCCAAGGTCATCAACCTGGACAAGGAATCCGAACCGGACATCTACAACGCCATCCGCCGCGACGCCCTGCTGGAAAACGTTACGGTAGACAAGGACGGCAAGATCGACTTCGCCGACAAGTCCGTAACCGAGAACACCCGGGTGTCGTACCCCATCGACCACATCACCAACATCGTAAAACCCATCTCGAAAGCTCCGGCTGCCGAGAAGGTGATCTTCCTTTCGGCCGATGCCTTCGGCGTGCTGCCTCCCGTGTCGATCCTGACTCCGGAACAGACGCAGTACTACTTCCTGTCGGGCTTTACGGCCAAACTGGCCGGCACCGAGCGCGGCATCACCGAACCGACCCCGACGTTCTCGGCTTGCTTCGGCGCAGCCTTCCTGTCGCTGCACCCCACCAAGTACGCTTATGAACTGGTCAAGAAGATGGAAAAATCCGGGGCAAAGGCCTACCTGGTGAACACCGGTTGGAACGGAACGGGCAAACGTATCTCCATCCGCGATACGCGCGGTATCATCGACGCCATCCTGGACGGCTCGATCGACCAGGCTCCGACCAAGACAATCCCTTACTTCGACCTCAAGGTGCCCACCGCCCTGCCGAAGGTCGATCCGGCCATCCTCGATCCGCGCGACACGTATGCCGCCCCGGCTCAGTGGGACGAAAAAGCCAAAGACCTGGCCGGACGTTTCATCAAGAACTTCCAGAAATACACCGACAACGAAGCCGGAAAAGCTCTGGTGGCTGCCGGCCCGAAATTGTAAGCAGGATCACCATTCCCGCTCTTTACGCACAAGGGCGGCGCCTTCCGGCGCCGCCCTTTGCTTTTGCCCGCCCGCCACACACCCCTCCGCCCCTCCGACATCCGACCTTCCTCTCGGCCGGGAATCCAAAACAAGAGAATCTTTCAGAAATCACGCACTTTTTCCATTCCTCATCGCATCTCCAGGGAAAACAGAACTTTTTCTTTTCTCTCGGGAACAAAGAAAACCGCAAGTCGCAATAAGGTCGCTACCCTGTGTGCAAGCGGCCGACGGGCTTGCCCTTCCTTGCCGGACAAAAAAAGATCGCCGCCCTTTCCAGGGGGCGGCGATCTTTATAAATCGTTCTCCGATCCGATCAAAGGAACTTGACGAACGCTCCGACACCGATACGCAGGTACGACGGCGAGGAAATAGCTCCATCGAGTGTTTCGAGGTCGCCGAATGCCCGGCTGTAAGCGACGGAAGCGCGATAACCTACCGTCATGTGGCGGTCGAAATATCCCCGCAGACCAGCTTCGGGAGCGATGGTGAACATCCACTTCGAATCGTCCATGGTAAAGCGCCCGGCTACATCGGTGTACATTTTCACCGATCCCATCCCGATCGACAAGCCTACGTAGGGACGCACCCAACGCGATACAGGGAAGGTATAGTCTCCGTTGATCATGACGTTGTCGAAATCGACATTGCGTACGGCATGGCCGTAGATGGAATAGTACCCGTTGTTGAACGTGCGGAATCCCATATCCTGCTGCAGGTAGGACTTCTGGTAGGAAAGACCTACTCTCCAGTGTTTGTCCAGGAAGTAACCGAGACCGATGTGATACGAGGGGAGCGGGGTAGCATTGGCATAATTGTGCGCATCGCCCAAACCGAGGATATACCCTACATTGACATCGGCCGTGAATCCCATTTCAGGCACATAATTCGTAACCGCAGCGCGACCCGCATTTTCCACCACAACGGTTTGTGCGGAGGCTTGCGCCGCGAAACACAGCATCAGAGCCGCAATGGCCATATATTTCTTGCTCATCATCTTGTATCCGATTTTAGATTAATTATTTAATGTCCATGTACGTGGACTGGTTGAACGCCTGCGGGATACGAGCAAACACGTATGAATCGTTGACGGACACTTCCTCCATGGTGTATTCACCCGAAATATCGCATTTCCATATGGTCAAAGGACGAAACTCTTCCGGCACATCGTTTCCCGAAGGATTTCGACTCGGATTGTTCGGCTTCCAGGTATTCTGGTACCAGTCACGGTATTTCCTGAGCGATTCGGCCTCGACCATTTCAATAAAGAACGTATTGGTGTAGGTCTCGGCGATCACCGGCGTGTACAGCCAGGGATAATACCCGCCCCAGAACAAGAAATACGGGTCGATCATCGAACTGGGCAGCCAAATGATATTGGTATAGAAGAGTTGGAAGTTGGACATGCAGACCATGATATCGGCCTCGCTCTCATCGGTGGTATTGACATAACCGTAGGCGCTCATCTGCTCCTTGAGGATACGCAGGTAGGAATCCGTGCCCGAACTGCTGGTAGCGTCTTCGTTGTAACGGATCACCGGAACGTTCGGGTACACGTAATACTTGACGCTGCCCTTGGTGTCCAGGATGTCCCACACCTGGCCGTTTTCGTTATTGAAAAAATCCGAGG
>DVLY01000159.1 GCA_018715295.1 Candidatus Merdimorpha stercoravium
ACAAGTAAAAACGGGTCAAACGGCCGGTTCCTCTACCGCTTTCCCCTCCCGCCGGAAAACGAAAAGGACAGAGGGGGACCCCTCTACCCTTTCACTCCCCGCTCCACAACGGGTCATTCGGCGCTGCCCAAAAGGAGGTTGTCCTGACCGGGAGAGAGAGTTTCCTTGGAAGCAAGCGTTTCCTCGAAGCTCTTGTTTTCCTTGATCTCCCGCTGGGCGGTGATGGCCTCCCACAGGAGGTCCTTGAGCCAAACCAGCCCCATGCCGGTGATGGACGAGATAAATACGTGGGGGATGTCGGCGGGAAGGACGGATTCGATCTTGTCCATCGCCTCGCTATCCAGCACGTCGCTCTTGCTCACGGCCAGCACCCGGGACTTGTCGAGCAGTTCGGGATTGTATTTTTCCAGTTCGTTCAACAGGATGGCGTACTCGCGGGCTACATCCTCGGTATCGGCCGGGATCATGAACAGCAGGACCGAATTGCGCTCGATGTGGCGCAGAAAACGGTGCCCGAGCCCCTTACCTTCGGCTGCTCCTTCGATAATACCGGGAATGTCGGCCATGACGAAACTGCGGTCGTCACGGTAGGGGACAATGCCCAGGTTGGGGGTCAAGGTAGTAAAGGGATAATCGGCTATCTCGGGTTTGGCTGCGGTGAGAGCGGCCAAAAGGGTGGACTTGCCGGCATTGGGGAAACCGACCAGCCCGACGTCGGCCAGGACTTTGAGTTCGAGGATGACCCAGCCTTCCTCGCCGGGGGTGCCGGGTTGGGCGTAGCGCGGGGTCTGGTTGGTGGACGAGCGGAAATGCCAGTTGCCCAGCCCGCCCCGGCCGCCTTTTTTGACGACGATACGCTGACCGTCTTCGAGAATTTCGCCGATGAGTTCACGGGTGTCCGCGTCGCGGATCACGGTGCCGATAGGGACTTGTACCACTTCGTCGCGTCCGTCGGCTCCGAAGGAGCGGTTACGGTGGCCGTCGGCACCGTGCCCGGCCTTGATGTGCCGTTGGAAACGGAGGTGCTGAAGGGTCCACAGATGAGAATTGCCCTCGACGATCACATGGCCGCCGCGGCCGCCGTCGCCGCCGTCCGGGCCTCCTTTGGGGATGTACTTCTCCCGACGCAGGTGTGCGCTGCCGGCTCCGCCGTTGCCGGAGGTCATGTGTATCTTGATGTAATCGACAAAATTGCTTTCTGCCATGGGTTGGTTTGTTTTTTGTCCGGGGTGCAAAAGTACTATTTTTTCCGCTGCGTCATATGTTTCGGGTAAAGGCCCGTACGAGTTTGGAATCCCAGAAGAATTCCTTGGCAATGATGCGCAGGATGGTATAGGACGGTACGGCCACGATCATGCCGACGATGCCGAAGAGGATGCCGCCCGCCAGGGTAACGGTGAATATCTCGAGCGGATGCGCCTTGACCGAAGTGGAAAAGACGACCGGCTGGGTGACGAAATTGTCGAACAACTGGATGCCGATAAAGCCGGCCAGGATCCACAAGGTAGTGGGGACCAACTCGTTCATGGGCATGGAGAGGTTACTCAACATGGACAGGGAAACCAGCAACGTGCCGCCCATCAGCGGTCCAAGATAGGGAATGATGTTGAGCAGGGCTACGAAAAACGCGATGATGATCGGGTTTTGAATGCCGAAGCCCAACAACAGGATAAGGGTGAAGACAAATATGGTGGTTTGCTGGGCGACCAGTCCCAGGATGTAACGCGAGAGGAGCTGGCGGGTTTTTTCCATCATGTCCGAAACGTTCTTCTCGAAGTTGTCCGGCACGATGGAAAGGATGAACGAAGAGGCCCGATGACGTTCCTTCAGGAAAAAGAACATGAAGAATACCACGGCGAAAAGCATCGTGAAGAGCGATCCGAGCGAACTGACTACCGTATCGAGGAACCTGGAAATAAACGAAAAGTCCATGTTGCGGATGTAGTCCGTGGTCAGTTCGGGAGGCGACTGAATGACCCCGTACTGCATCAAGGCGTTGATAATGTTGTGGTAGATGAGCAGAGCGTTTTCCTTGGCCTTGGCCGCATCGAAAAGCGAGAGGTTCTCCGCCTGGGTCGATACCAAGGGGACGATCAGGGCCAGCACACCGGCCACCAGGGCAATCATCAACGCCATCACCAACAGGACGTTCACCACGTTGGGGATGCGGAAACGGCCGAAATGCAAACGCTCCAGGAAATTGACCGCCGGGGATGCCATCAATACCAGCACCGAGGAGACGACCATGTACAAGAAGATGGATCGCAGCGCCCACAACAGCCATACGAACACTGCCAGTGCGATCAAAAAAAGTACACGTTTGACAAACTTGTCCCTGAGCATATCCATAGAAAACGGTGCTTGGATTTTAACAAGGTAAATGTACAGATTTCCCGGGAAACCCGTCCTATTTTTTCATACAATTCCTCCGAAAATATTTAACCTTTGTTATTTTCCACCCCGAAAGCAAATGCCTATCTTTGCCGGCTCTTCTGCTCGGAAGAAAATGCACCGAGAGATATCCCTCTGCCCTCCGATGCAAAGAAAAACAACATAAAGCACCAAACCGTATGACCGCCTATCTGAAACAGTACGCAAGACAGTTCCGTCCGAACATCACCCTGGCTGCACCGGTGATGTTCGGACAGGCCGCCAACGTATTCGTCGGCCTGGTGGACAATTACATGGTAGCCCGCTTGGGAGGCGACGAAGGACAAACGGCCCTGGCAGCAGGAGCCGCTGCCAATGCCGTCTTTATCCTGATACTGCTCCTGGGCACCGGTATCTCATGCGGGATGACCCCGCTGATCTCGTATTCCTACGCCGCAAAAGACGACAACGGCATCCGAAACATCCTGCGAAACGGCTTTGTGATGAACCTGATGGCAGGGATCGTCCTGGCGCTGCTCGTATATGTGGCCGCACCGATGCTGCAACACCCGGCCCTGGGACAGACCGAAGCCGTGGGACGCCTGGCAGTGCCGTATCTGCGCATCGTGGGATTTTCGCTGATCCCGGTGATGATCTTCCAGAGCTACAAACAACTCTCCGACGGGATGTCCGACACCTGGCCGGGAATGCTGGCCCTGATCCTGGCCAACCTGGTGAACATAGCCGGCAACTACGCCTTCATCTACGGGCATTGGGGCGCTCCGCGGCTGGGACTGGAAGGCGCCGCCTGGGGGACGTTCATCTCCCGGGTGTGCCTGGTATTTTTCGTTATAGCCGTTTTGTACTACCGGAAAGCCTATCGCCCCTATGTGTGGATCAAACTGTGGAAAGACCTCCACAGAAGGACTCTGCGCAAGATCCTGTCCATCGGGATCCCCACAGGGCTTCAGATGCTCTTCGAGGTGGGACTGTTCAGCCTGTGCGCCATCCTGGCCGGGCGTTTCGGTGAGGCCTCGCTGGCCGCCCATCAGATCGTGGGGCAGATGACGGGATTTACCTACACCTTCGTGTCGGGACTGGCGGTGGCCGCCACCATCCGGGTGAGCTACTACTTGGGAAAGAAAGACCCGGAACACCTGCATTTGGCGGCGTACAGTCTGGTGGCAACCGTTCTGTCCATCATGGCGGTATTCGGTGTAGGGTACATCGTCCTGCGGGAAGCCATTCCCCGGTTCTTTATCGACAGCGAAGAACTGATAACCATTGCAGCCCCGTTGTTCATCATTGCCGCTGCATTCCAGGTATTCGACGGACTGCAGGTAGTCTGCCAGGGAGCCTTGCGCGGGATGTACGACGTGAAAGCGCCGACCGTGATCACGGCAATCGGCTACTGGGTCATTGCCTTCCCGCTGGCGGTATATTTGTCCACGTACCTGAACATGAAGACCACGGGGATCTGGATAGAGATCGCTACCGGTTTGGTATTTTGCGCGATAATGCTTACCTTTCGGCTTCGGCATCAAA
>DVLY01000160.1 GCA_018715295.1 Candidatus Merdimorpha stercoravium
AAACTATTTCGCCATTTTTATGCAATTCGCCCATACTTTAACACTACCTGACAAGAAACACGGCAACACAAAGACAAAATCGTTGCATTTTTCATTTTACCCGACTTCTTCCCAAGAGAAAAAAAGAAAAAAAACTATTCGTCAAGCCCCTGCGCCTCTTCCAACAAGGCCTGCGCACTCTCCGTCCGCCCGAACGAACGGTAAAAATCGGCCACCTGCGACAAAGCTTCTTTCAGCTCCGCCCCATGAGCATTGCCGTCGAGACGGAAGAGCTGCCGGCGGTCGGACAACATCGCCCGGTAGTGCTCCTCGGCGCGGATGGGGTCTTCGATCTTTTTCCCGTAGAAAACAGCCAGGTTGTTGTGCAGCACCGCCGAGCGCAGCAGAGCCCTTTCGGACACTTCTTCGCCGGACTCGGAGAGGGTCTTCGCATTCGTTTCCAAGGCCGCCAAGTAGTGCTCCTCGGCGCAGGGGAACAGCCCTTGGCGGGAATACGAAAACGCCAGGTCGTTCTCCAGTTCGACTACGCGCGGGAGGAAATTTTCATCGTACCGGGCGAAGTCCCGGCCATACGCCAAGGCCTTTTCGAGCGCACGGGCTTCCTGGTCGTACCGACCGGTGTCGGCATAGACAAGGGCGAGGTTGACCAAGGCAGCGAGGATTTGCGGAGGGGTTTCGTACTGGTCGTCGTAGAGTTGTTCGTACTGGCGGACCGAGGCCCGGTACAAGTCTTCGGCCTGTTGCATGTCCCCGCGGTCCGCACAGCGCAGGGCGCGGTGGAACAACTCGGAAGCCGACGCGTAGGTAGGTTTTTGCTGTTCAGACATTCCCCGTTCGTAGTTTTATTTAATGGAAAAACAAAAATAAGCAAAAGCAAACGCAGCGGCAAGGGAGAGAATATAGAAACGACAAGGCGGCCTCCCGACGGGAGGCCGCCTTGTCGTTTCCCCTGCCCGGACCGGCAAAGGGGCTCAAAGCTGTCCGTTCTGTGCCTGACGGATCATATCCTCGCTGGCCGTGATGTAAACCTCCACCCGGCGATTGGCCGCGCGGCCTTTCGCCGTGGAATTGTCGGCAATGGGAGCGTCGTAAGCCAGCCCTTCGGTCTTGATGCGGTCGCGGGAGATCCCCTGTCCCACCAGATTGTTGGCCACGGCCGTAGCGCGCTCCAAGGAAAGGCGCTCATTGACCGCACGCGAACCAGTATTGTCCGTATGGCCGTACACGGTGATGTCCGTCTGGGGATTGTCCCGCACGGAAGCGGCGAACTTGGCCAGGGAAGCGCGCGCCGAAGAACTCAACTCGGACTTTCCGGTGTCGAACAGGATGCCCGAATCGAACGTTACCCGGATCGCCTGGAGGTTGTTCTTGTCCGTTACCGTTTCTACCCGGGCCTCATCGCCCAACTGCGACTCGAGTTCCGCCGCCTGGCGGTCCATTTTCTTGCCGATGGCCGCCCCGGCTGCCGTGCCGACGACCCCGCCGACCGCAGCGCCGATCACCGCGCCTTTTCCTCCGCCGATGATCGCACCCAGCCCGGCACCGGCTGCCACACCCGAACCGGCACCGATGGCCGCACCCTTGCCCGTATTGCTCCAGGTGGAACAGGAGGAACAAGCCAATACCGCAGCGGCCAGTACGACCGCCATCTTACCGCTTACTTTTTTTATCATCTTCCGTATGTATTTGTTATTTTCTACCGGCGCGGCCGGACACCCCGACCGCAGCCCTTTTCAAGACAAAGAAACACTTTCTCCCGCACTCCTGCAAGGAAAAAATCAATCCTGCCCGCGAGGCACCCAACGCAGGTTCAGCACCAACGTCCGCCCGGCTTCCACCGGGATCCGATCCCCCAACAGGTACATCTGTTCCGACTGCAAGGCTCCGACCGCAGCCCGCTCCAGACGGTCCACCTCCCAACGTTCGATGCCCAAGGCCGCAAAGTCGAACTCCGGAACGAACGACTGTGCCACCGAGGAGGTATTGCGGCAAACGACTGTCAAACGATCCGCCAACCGATAGGCCGACACCCGGACGAACGGATTGGACACGCGTACGGGAGAAACCTCCTCGCCTTCGGGATAAAAACGCACGCTGTCGCCCTCCAAGCCGAGTCCCTCCCGCGCCTCCCACAACGCCTTGACCCAAGAGAGGGAAAGACTGTCCGAGAACACCCCGTACGCAGCCTGTCCGCAGGACAGACCCGCCAACACGTCCCCGGACGACGAAGGCGCAAGGCCATACTGCGGTAAGCCGCCCAGACGAGCCAGGCATCCCTCCCCGACCGCTTTTCCCAAGGTATCGGGCACCACCACCGCATCGATCCACGGGGCATAACCCAGCCGCGAAGCGTCGAAACCTTGCTCGTACCACAGCACGGTCAGCGGTTCTCCGGCTGCCGTGCGCCGCAGCGAATACTCCGGCAGGCGCAGCCGGTTGCCCGGTTCGTCGAACAACAGGACACCCTGGACGCTCCTGCAACGCAGGACCTCATCGTAGAGGGATCCTACCGCGGCGGAAAACGACTCCTGCGGAGCGAAATACCACGCCCGGCCGGCATTTTCCCGAGTAAATGGATAACCCAGCGAAGCCAGCACCCGCGCCGGAAATCCGTCGGCAGGTAGTGCAAAGGGGCGCAGATAAGGGAAAAGGCCGACCCCCGCGGCCCACAAACTGTCCGCCCGGCGGCCGTTGCGGTCTTCGAGCAGGCAAAGGGGCTGTGCGACAACGAGCCCGTCCGCCCGTCCTACCTCCTCCACCCGGGGAAGGGTATCGCCCTCCACCCACAACAGACGACGTCCGAAGGCCTTCCCTGCGGCATAACCCACCGGGAGCATCTGCATGGAACACTGCAGGGAGATACGCTGGCCGGCGAGCATGCGCAGCGGGCCGCTACCCACGATGAGCCCCGAACGGGCTGCCTTGTACAGGGTAACCGTAGCCTCCGGCAAACGGTAAAACACGTTGGTGGTGTCGGGATCGACCGTAACGAATACGCCGCCGTCCTTCCCGCCGATCCAAAGCCCCGAAAACCCTTCGGAAGGACGGCGGCCTACCACCTGCCCGTCGGCTACACAAACCGTATCGTAACAAGCCTGTTCCGCCCGCTCGGAAAACCCGGCTTCGAGGGTGATGTTGCGAAAATCGATCTCGGAGAGCGCCTGCACCTCGACATCGTAATGGATCTTTCCGTAGGCCGACAGGCTGGCCTGCAGCCGGACGTCCATGTCGTGCGTACGGACGCTTCCCTCCCAGAGCTGCACACCGCCTTCCCGGCGGAGAAAGCGCAGGTCGCGCACGCCGATCTTCCGGGTGCCGTTCGGGGTGGAGAACACCAGCAGCATCGGCACGTCCAACAAAGAAGCCTCCCCGGTGTAGAGTTGGATGGGGAGGGCTGTTTCAGGATTGATAGCCAGCATGTTGTTCCCGCTGCTCACCAGATACCCCTGCGACATGGTTACCGGGAAACGGGGATTGAGGGCCAGGTTCGTCAGCGAATCCCCTCCGGACTTCTGCCCGATGCGCGAGAGGAAATCCGCCCGGCGGCTCGCCGCCGGATCCGGCAAAGCGTCCTCCACCCGCAGGGTAAACGGAATATCGCGCGCCGTCCCGCCTCCCTCTATCCGCAGCGAAAGGTCGTAGTCGCCCGCCGGCGTATCGGCCGAGGTCTCCACGACCGCCCAGATGCTGCGCAGCTCCCGGGGCGCGATCGACTGTTCCTCGCCCCCCGCCACCCGCAGGGAAATCCCCGCGCTGGGAGCCGATGTGTAGCGCACAACGAGGGGACACGGGACGCTGCCCGTGCCGACCACACCCACCTGCACCAGAGCGTTCTCCCCCACCGATACCCGAACGGTATCGCCCACGGGCTTCGTTTCGGTCTTTCGGCCGAACATCCGGGAAAAGAACCCGCCGGAAGCCGGGGCGTCGTCCGAGGGGACGGCCCACAGGAGCGGGAGGCGGTTTTCCCCGTTCAAGGGATAACGTTCGGGGACGAAATACGCGCGGAAAGCTTCGCCCGCCGCACGCGAGAAGTAGGTGTCCGCTTCGGTAGTCGTGGCGCAGACGGTGTAAGGGTCGTCCGAGGGGAGGTCGCGCCATTGTACCTGGAGGGTTTCCGCTTGCGGGAAACGGATAAAGTCGGGGTAATTCTCCGGGCGGTGTTTCCGGGTCCAGACGGCCCGGGAGAAGGCCCGGTCGGAAAGGTCTGCGTACGGCGCGCCATAGAGGATGTATTTGCCGGCCGAGAGAGCTTCGAAAGCGATTACGAGCCGATCGGACGAGAACTCCCGGATATAGACATTGCCTACCCGCTGCCCGTCCGAAGCCCGGTACACGGCTACGTGCCGCAGAGCTTCTGCGGCCTTTTCCGTCGGGAAATCCGAAGGCATGCGCCACACCACGTCGGCACGCACCGCCGCGGCGGGACGGGCGACGTACACATACGCGCGTACCGAGGCCAACGGCTCCTCCCAAGGATCCGCGGGTTGCGCCCCGAGGGACATCGAGGCGAAAAACATCAGGAACAACCCGGTGAAAAATCGGGTGCGGGATTTCTTTTCTTTCAACACACGTCTGTTTTTTATCTTCGAGCTTCGGCAGATTCGTACCGCTATTTTTTGAAATCCAAAAGTACGGACTTTTCCCCGGAACGGGGCAAAAAAAGGCGCTTTTAAGACCCGGGGCGAAAAGTATCGCGAAAAACTTGCATATT
>DVLY01000161.1 GCA_018715295.1 Candidatus Merdimorpha stercoravium
GGCTGAGCCCCTACCAAAGTATCGACCGGAGCGATCATGTACACCGACGACTCCCGCCCTCCGATCACGGCCGACTCCTTGATCCGGCGCACGAGCCACTGGTCGAAATCGCCGAAGGGGATCGGGCGGAGCGTATCCTGCTGGGCATGCAACCCGGGTGCAGCCAACAGGCAGGCCAAAAGGATTCCTACTATTTTTTTCATGCTATTCTCTTCGCTTGCGCGTTAAAAGAACGGTAAATTTTCTTAATGAATTGGTAAAGATAAGCAATCTCCCGGCAAGAAAAAAGGCCGGAAACGATTTCCGACCTTTTTGACTGTATTTTCCTGCGCCCTTGCGCCTCAAACGGGTTTCCGCCGCCTTTTTCTTGCCGCCTTTTCCTGTCTCCTCTTCTTTCCGCCTTTTCTTGCCTTCTCCCCCCCTTCTCCGCCGGGCTGTCCGACGAAAACGGCGATTGCCCGTCTGTTTCGCTGCGTCCGCCTGAGGCGATCAAGCGTCGATATTGGCGTACTTGGCGTTCTTTTCGATGAACTCGCGACGCGGCGGCACGTCGTCCCCCATGAGCATGGAGAAGATATAATCCGCATCGGCTGCATTGTCGATGGTGATCTGCTTGAGGATACGGTTTTCGGGGTTCATCGTCGTTTCCCACAACTGGTGGTCGTTCATCTCACCCAGACCTTTGTAACGTTGGATGGTAACGCCCTTGTCGCTGCCGCCGCCCATTTCGCGCACCAGCGCATCGCGCTGATCCTCGTTCCAGGCATAGGCCTGCCGCTGCCCTTTCTTGACCAGGTACAAAGGCGGAGTGGCGATGTAGACATACCCCTTCTCGATGAGTTCCTTCATGTAACGGAAGAAAAAGGTCAGCATCAGCGTGTCGATGTGGCTGCCATCGACATCGGCATCGGTCATGATGATGATCTTGTGGTAACGGAGTTTTTCGGTATTGAGCGCCTTGGAGTCCTCTTCGGTGCCGATGGTTACCCCGAGCGCGGTGTAGATGTTGCGGATCTCCTCGTTTTCAAACACGCGGTGCTGCATCGCTTTCTCCACGTTGAGGATCTTACCGCGCAAGGGAAGGATGGCCTGGAAGTGGCGGTCGCGCCCCTGTTTGGCCGTACCGCCGGCCGAATCCCCCTCGACGAAGAAGATCTCGGACTTGGCCGGGTCGTGTTCGGAGCAGTCGGCCAGTTTACCCGGCAATCCTCCGCCGTTCATCACCGTCTTGCGCTGCACCATCTCGCGCGCTTTTTTGGCTGCAGCGCGGGCTTTGGCGGCCAGGAGCACTTTCTGCACGATGATCTTGGCCTCGGAGGGGTGTTCCTCCAGGTAGTTGGACAACATGTCGCCCACCAGTTTGTCCACCGCGCCGAGCACTTCCTTGTTGCCCAGTTTGGTCTTGGTCTGCCCCTCGAAAAGCGGCTCCTGCACCTTGACCGAGATCACGGCCGTGAGCCCTTCGCGAAAGTCGTCGCCCGAGATTTCCACCTTTTCCTTGGCCAGCAGACCGGAATCCTCGGCGTATTTCTTGAGCGTACGGGTAAGCCCCCGGCGGAATCCCGCCAGATGCGTACCTCCCTCGATGGTATTGATGTTGTTGACATACGAATGGATGTTCTCGGTGTAGGAGGTGTTGTAATGCAAGGCCACCTCCACCGGGATGCCGTCCCGCTCGCCGTCCATGTGGATGATGGTCTCGATCAAGGGTTCGCGCGCACTGTCCAGGAAAGTAACGAATTCGTTCAACCCCGTGGTGGAATGAAAACGCTCGGTCCGGGGAGCGCCCTGCTCGTCCTTTTCCCGCAGGTCGGTCAGGCAGATGGTGATGTTCTTGTTCAGGTAAGCCAGCTCGCGCATACGGCTCTGGAGAATATCGTACTGGTAGAGCGTATCGGTAAAGATGGTCGCATCCGGATGGAACGTTACGATGGTACCGGTGTCGTCCGTAGTGCCGATCTCGCGCACCGGGTAGAGCGGTTTTCCGCACGAGTACTCCTGTTCGTATATCTTGCCTGCGCGGTGCACCTCGACCCGCATGTGGTCGGAAAGCGCATTGACGCACGACACGCCCACTCCGTGCAGACCACCGGAGACCTTGTACGAATCCTTGTCGAACTTGCCGCCGGCGTGCAGGATGGTCATCACCACTTCGAGGGCGGATTTCTTTTCCTTGGGGTGATAGTCCACAGGAATACCGCGCCCGTTGTCGCGCACGGCGATGGAATTGTCGGGATTGATCGTTACATCGATGCGGGAGCAGTAACCGGCCAGCGCCTCGTCGATGGAGTTGTCCACCACTTCGTTGACCAAGTGGTGAAGTCCGCGGGTACTGGTGTCGCCGATATACATACCGGGACGCTTGCGCACAGCCTCCAGGCCTTCGAGCACCACGATGCTGTCGGCCGAATAACCCTGTGCGGGATCTGTCGTCTCACTCATTTCTTCGTAGTATTTTATCTCTTGCTTTGCTTCGTTTTCCAAACAGACAAAGATACGATTTTCCCGGGAAATACCCGCGCTCCCGCCCGGGGAAAAACGCGCCGTTGCCCCATCCCCGGGATCAAAATACCGCCCGGATTTTCCCGCCGTACAGAAAGTGCGTACCTTTGCCGCAAAACATTCATTCTCGATGGCAAAACCGATGCCGGAAGGCAATTTCCAGATGGTGGCCAAGACCTTCTACGGACTGGAGGAAGTCCTGGCCGAGGAACTGCGCAACCTGGGCGCCATGCGGGTAGAAACCGCCCGGAGAGCCGTATCGTTCTACGGAGACAAAGGCTTCCTGTACAAAGCCAACCTGTGCCTGCGCACGGCCCTGTCGGTGCTCGTGCCGCTGAAGACCGACAAGGTCGCCTCCGAAACCCAGCTCTACCGCTCGGTGTACAACCTCCCCTGGGAACGCTACCTCACCTCCCGCGACACCCTGGCCGTGGACGCCACCGTCGCCTCGGAAATATTCACCAACAGTCACTACGTCACCTTGAGAGTCAAGGACGCCATCGTGGACCGCATCCGCGACAAGATGAACGCCCGTCCGGACATCGACCGCGACGATCCCTCCCTGAAGGTAAACGTCCACCTGGCCGACCGTACCCTAACCCTCTCGCTAGACAGTTCACTGGGCCTGCACCGCCGGGGATACCGCCAGGCTACCAACATCGCCCCCATCAACGAGGTATTGGCCGCCGGCCTGGTCCTGCTCTCGGGCTGGAGGGGACAAACGAACCTGATGGACCCGATGTGCGGATCGGGTACGCTGCTGATCGAAGCGGCAATGGTCGCGGCCAACATCCCGGCCTGCATCCACAAAAAACGCTTCGGGTTCGAGTCGTGGAAGGATTTCGACCCGCCACTCTTCGAAAAGATCAAGGAAGTCTCCCTGCGCAAGATGCGCGATCCGGGCATCCGCATCCTCGGGCGGGACAAAGCCCCCTCGGCGCTGGCAAAAGCGGCGGAAAACATCACCGCCGCCGGTCTGGAAGACTTCATCGGACTTTCCCGGCAGGACTTCTTCCACTCCCGCCGGCCGGAGGAAGGCGCCTGGACCCTGCTGTTCAACCCTCCGTACGGGCAACGCCTGGAGGTGGACGAACGGGAGTTTTACAAACGCATCGGCGATACGCTCAAGACGGCCTATCCCGATACCGTAGCCTGGATGATCACCGGATCGAAAGAGGGATTGAAATCCCTCGGGCTGCGTACCAGCCGTTCCATCCCGCTGATGAATGCCAACCTCGAATCCCGCCTGGTGAAATACGAACTCTACACCGGCTCGCGCAAAACTCCGAAAACCTCTTCGCCGCAGAACCCGGAGGCTGAAGCGCAGGCATAATTATTACCCTTTCTCCCCAAAGC
>DVLY01000162.1 GCA_018715295.1 Candidatus Merdimorpha stercoravium
GAAAACGGATCATGCAAAGCCGCCAACCCACAAGCCCCGCTTTTCAAAAATTCTCTACCGATCCGCCAGTAGGGAAACACCCCCGCAACCGACGAAGCGTTTTTCCAAGACCAAAAATCCCCTGGGAGAACCGCATCCAGACACCTCCCCGCAACCGAACTTCGCCCGGCTTATAAACCGGAAGCCCCCTTCAAACCTTCGGCAAAAGGGTGCTGCGAAAATGTTCCACGTGGAACTAAAGATATTTCGTGTAGGCCAAAAACAGGAGATACACCAGCAGATTGACAAAGGAAAAGAGCGCCGCAGCACGCTGGTAATATTCCACCGGACGCCGCAGCAAACGGAAAACGATGAGCGCGAGCGCCTGTAGGACAAACAGCACCATCGGCGCGTAAACCGCCGTCAGGGCGATGTAGTTGTTGACGATCGTCCCGGAAAGAAAGTCGAGCCCCGAGAGCCCATTCACCCACAACAGCAGGAGCGAAAGGCTGCTGAGCACATTGATGCTGTTGATGTATCCGTAGATCCGTTCCATCGTCTATTTGCTGTTTGCGGATGTGTTTACAGGATTCCCCGAGCGGCGGCGCAATTCCTCCACGAGCCCCGGAAGGATGCGCCCGGCATCGCCCACCACCCCGTAATCGGCGTACTTGAAGATCTCGGCCTGGGGGTCGGTATTGATCGCCAAAACCTTTCGGGAGCGGATCATTCCCGCTATATGCTGCAACGCACCGCTAATTCCTACCGCCAGGTAAAGCGCCGGCTCCACCTTCGCCCCGGTCTGGCCGACGTGCTCGAAATACGGCCTCCGCCCGGCCTGATACACCGGACGCGTACAGGCGGTCGCTCCTCCGCCATCCCGTGCCAACTGCTCCAGCAGCGGCCACAGTGAGGGCTCTACCCCCATCCCTCCGCTGACCACCAGAGGGGCCGTGCGGACATCCGCGTGCACGGGCATCGGCTGCCGGTCCACTTGTTCCGCCTGTGCCGGAAGGGGGTGCGGGTCTTCGAGAGAACTCACGCGCGCCAACACCCGCCCGGAAAAAACAGGCGTTTCCCCTTCGGAAGAAAAACCCTCCGCATCGGCCAAGGCCTGCTGGAAGACATCGGCCATCTGCACGAAATCTTCAGGCGGCAAAAAACGCACCGAGACCCGCGCGGGCATCATCCGGTAGCCGGAGTACTCTTTCCTGGGCGAGAAATCTCCCGCCGGGGGGACGAGGTGAATCTGACTGCGCATGGCGAGCATCATTTCCCGCATGGAGGGGATACGCACCTGCTCGCTGGGGTAAATGGCTTTGTTGCACGAGAGGATCACGGGAGCTTTCACGCGAAGGGTTTCGCTGAAAGCGTCCGTCTGCCGGGAGACTTCGAGCATCCCCGGTTCGTCCGCGCAGGGGCGGAAATCGCACACCCCTTCCACCAGAGCGATCCCGGAGAGTTGCGAGAGCCAACGGGGAAAGTCGCCGCTGGCGTAGTCCCACCCGGATTCCCCGCACAGCACCACCGGCTGCGGACGGTCCTTCAGGAAGGCCGCTACTTCCGCTGCTGCCGCATAAGCATCACGGGGACAGTCGTTTATGCGAAAAACCTGCGGAGCACCCATCGCGGCGGCATAGCGCAAAACTCGTTCCTGCGCCTGCGGGCAGACGCTTACTACCTGCACCTGGGGAGATGCCGAGAGGGCCTTCATAAGCACCTGCTTGTCCAACGGACTGATAGACAAGGCGTCGCCATCCACGCACACGACATCCTGTGCGGTGTCCACCCGCACGCGGGAATACACATCGGAGGCGATGTGCACGGCGACCCACAGTTCCATTTGAACGTTCGTTGGCATTTCGAGAAACAAAGATACTTTTTTTCAAGAATATTGCACCCAAACGAACCGAAACTTTCCGGTATTTATTAGATTTGCAAAACGGTTCAATCCTTTGCAAGAACAACTACCAAAATCATCAACCTGTATCATGGATACGAATACTCCCCAAGTCTCCGGCCGCATTCAGCGCCTGGAGCCGTCGGCTACCCTGGCCATGTCGGCAAAAGTCCGCGAACTCAAAGCGCAGGGTGTGGACGTGATCAGCCTTTCGCTGGGCGAAACGGACTTTTTCACCCCCGATGCCGTCAAAGAGGCCGCCAAAAAAGCCATCGACGACAACTACAGCTTTTACTCGCCCGTGGCGGGTTATCCCGAACTGAAAAAAGCCGTTTGCCACAAGTTCAAACGCGACAACAACCTGGACTACCAGCCCAACCAGATCGTGGTATCCACAGGTGCGAAAAACTCCATCTACAACGTGATGCAGGTGCTGGTGGACAAAGGCGATGAAGTGCTGGTGCCGGCTCCCTACTGGGTGAGCTACGTGGAGATCATCAAACTGGCCGAGGGTACGCCGGTGATCATGCCGACCACCATCGAGACCAACTACAAGATCACCCCGGCCCAACTCGAAGCCGCCATCACCCCCCGCACCAAGGCCATCATCTACTCCTCGCCTTCCAACCCGACCGGTGCCGTTTACACCCGTGAGGAACTCAAGGCCCTGGCCGAGGTATTCGCCCGCCATCCGCAGGTATTCATCATCTCGGACGAGATCTACGAACACATCAACTTCACCCCGGGCGGACACACCTCCATCGCCGAATTCCCGGAAGTCTATCCGCAGACCATCGTGGTAAACGGGCTGGCCAAAGCCTACGCGATGACCGGATGGCGCATCGGCTTTATCGGCGCAGCACCCTGGATCGCCAAAGCCTGCGAGAACTTCCAGGGACAGGTAACCTCGGGTACCAATTCCATCGCCCAACAGGCAGCCATCGCTGCGCTGAATGCCGATCCCGAGACGATGGTCAAACCGATGGTCGAGGTATTCGCCCGCCGTCGCCAACTGGTACTGGAAAAACTGGCCGAAATCCCGGGACTGAAGACCGATACGCCTTACGGTGCTTTCTACGTCTTCCCCGATATTTCCTACTACAAGGGAAAGACGCTGCGCGGCACCCCGATCAATACCTCGGACGACCTGTGTCTCTACCTGCTCTCCGAGGCACACGTGGGTCTGGTGGCCGGTTCTTCCTTCGGCAACGACAACTGCATCCGCCTTTCGTATGCAGCCAGCGAGGAAGTGCTCGCCGAGGCGATCCGCCGGATCAAAGAAGCCTTGAC
>DVLY01000009.1 GCA_018715295.1 Candidatus Merdimorpha stercoravium
CGCCCCGCTCGCTTGCCCGCACCTCTTTGCGCGACCTATCCCAGCACCGCATACCGGCGCAAGCCCACCGTCGTAGGCGTGTCGCCCGTGGCGACGAACCGAACCGCCTTTCCGGGGATCAACGGAGCCACCAACGCCCCCGTATGCAAAGCCTGATAAGTATCGAAATCCACCTGCTGCCGCTCGGCCAGTTCGGAGAACACATCCAGGGGTGCCAACCGCTCTTTCCATCCGGACTCCACCTGCAGGGCGAACACCTTGCTCTTCGAGCCGCTCCCGTAGGCCAGGCATCCTACCGTACGACCTACCGCCTGCTCGCCCTGTTCGTACAGGCAGCGAAGAAGACTGACCAAGGACATAAAGATAGAGCCCGTGTACAGGTTTCCTATCCGGGACGAAGCCCGCTCGCCCGGTTCGATCCGCTGGGCGACGAACGCCCGGTACAAAGGCGTACGCGCCGCCGCACGGTAGAAGTCGTCTTCCCCAAAGCGCATACCCGCCTGCTGCTCGACCTGCTCCAAAAGCCCCTTGTCCCGCATCCAGGCCACCCAGTTGCGCACCGCCATCCGGCGTCCCTGGTAAGCATACGGCTGGTGGAAAGCCAAGTAATCCCAATCCTGCAACACATCCAGCGGTTCCTGCGCCGCCAGATGCTCCAAAGCCTCCGCGATGCGCTCGCAATAACATTCGTTGGACATCGGCCCGTCAAACACCGGTTCGTCCCGGTGGACGAGCACCTCGCGGTCGGCATGGCCCCAGAAATCGTCCCCGGCCAGGCGACCCAACGCCGCCTCCACCGCCTGCCCATCGGCCGGCGCGCCCGCTGCCCGCAAAGCCGCTGACAGGAGTTCCCGCCGGGAAAAAGCGCGGTGCGGCTTGTAAAAATCGCCTACCGAACACATCCCCACGCCGATATTCCCTTTGAGCGAAAGAAGCCTCGGCTCCTGACTCACGAGCATCGCCACCGCGCCCGCCCCCTGGGTGTACTCCCCGGGAGAAGCCAGCGCGTATTTGGCAAAATCGGACGCTACGACGATCGCCCGCCGCGAAGCATCGCCCCGCACCCATTCCAGGCTGTTGTGCAGGGCGTCCACCGCCCCCACGCAGGCAAAAGTCATGTCCAAGGCATCGCAATGACGCAGGCACCGCGCCCCGTACCTGGCTTCCAAAGCCTGTTCGAGTATCTCGCACACGTAGGTCGCCGTCGGTTTGGCAGCATCCAACGCGCTTTCGGTGCCCAGATACAAACGCCCGATGGTGCGCGGATCGATGTCGTTTTCCCGGATCAGGCGCAGGACGGCCTCGGCAGCCATCGTCGCCGTATCCTCGTCGGTGTCCATCAGCGCCATCGCCTCCAGTCCCAATCCTTTGGTCAGTTTGTCGGGTTCTATGGCCCGTGCCGCGGCCAAAGCGCGGATGTCCAGATACAAACGGGGTACGTAATACGAAATGCTGTCGATGCCTGTTTTGCTCATAAATCTTGCTTTTTTTAGGGTTCTACTCAGATATATCGGATTTTCCGGCCGTATCCTCGGGGCGGTATTCCCGAATGCCGGTATTGTTGCCGTCCAGACAGGCGCGGGCGCGACGGGCAAAGGCGTCCAGGCGATCCCGCTCCGCCTGGGACAAAGGGAAATCCCCGCGCTGAGCCGCCTGCACCGGAACGATGTAAAAACGCTGGCGCCCTTCCTGCACCGGCTTCCACATCCACACCAGGGAATAGGTACACTCGGCCACACAGGGTTTTCCCCCGCGCTCCCGCACCAGGGTTACGGCAAGGGTCGCTCCGCCCTGAGTATCGATCGTGCGCTGGTTGGACAGGTAATTGCCCAGCGAATAGGCCACTACCCGCTCTATCCGCCCCGTACTGTCCCTATAAGCGTGCATCGGCTGCACCACGTGGGGATGGGAACCGATGACCAGGTCCGCCCCACGATCGAGGAAAAACTGCGCCAGATCCTTCTGGGAAGGTTCGGGAAGCATCTCGTACTCGCGTCCCCAATGCACGCAGACGATGACGAAATCCGGCTTCCCGGCTCGCGCCACAGCCAAATCCTGCGCGATCTGCACGGTATCGATCCGGCTGACCTCCACCGGCGGGTAGTCGGGGATACCGTTGGTCCCGTAGGTATAGTTCAACAAGGCAAAACGGAAATCCCGGCAATGGAAAAAGAGCGGATGTCGCTCCTTCCGCTGGGTGGAATCGAGGAATACGCCGGTGTGCGGCACCCCCAGCGAATCGAGCACTTCGACCGTGCGGACGATGCCCCGCCTGTACCGGTCCAGGCTGTGATTGTTGGCCGTTACCAGCAAGTCGAAACCAGCCTCCCGGATAGCCCGGGCAAAGGCTGCAGGCGCGGAAAAACGCGGATAACCCGAATAAGGCTGTGCTCCGACCGGGGTTTCGAGGTTGGCGATGGCCAGATCGACCGCCCGAACCTCCGGGGCGATGTAGCGAAAACACTCCGAGTAATCGTACTGCGCGCTATCCCTCTGCGCCGAGACCAACTGCGCCTCGTGCTGCATCATGTCGCCGGCAAAGAGCACGCGCAAGGTATCC
>DVLY01000163.1 GCA_018715295.1 Candidatus Merdimorpha stercoravium
GGAGGACGCGAGAGGATTTGTCAGAAGTCCATTTCCTTCTCGATGCGTTGGAGTTTTTCTCCCAGAGCCTTCCACACCTGTTCGTACTGCTCGAGAGAGGGCAGCGGTGCGTTGACGCTGAAGTAAAACTTGATCTTCGGTTCGGTACCCGAGGGACGCGCGGCGATCTTGGCTCCGTCGGCCGTGTAGTAGATCAGCACGTCCGATTTGGGAATCCGGATGGGCGTCTGCGTACCGGTGGTAAGGTCCTTCGAGACGGAAGTCTTGTAATCGTCGATGCGCACTACGGGCGAGCCGTCGATGGTCTTGAGCGGGTTTTCCCGCAGGGTGTCCATCATGGCCTTGATCTGCTGGGCCCCCGAAACGCCTTCGCGGACGATGTTCACCAGGCTTTCGCGGTACATGCCGGTCTTTTGGTAGATCTTGAGCAGTTCCTGGAAAAAGGACGATCCGTTGGCTTTGGCCACGGCCGCCACTTCGCAAGCCAGGATGGTCGTGGTGATGGAGTCCTTGTCGCGCACGAAATCGCCCACCATGAAGCCGAAGCTCTCTTCGCCGCCTCCGACGAATTCCTCCTGGCCTTCGGCGCGGCGGATCATGTCGGCAATCCACTTGAAGCCCGTCAGCCCGGTTTTGCACTTCACTCCGTACAGGTCGGCGATCTTGTAGAAGATGTCCGAGGTAACGATGGTCGATCCGATGAACTGTTTCCCGTTGAGCCGGCCTTGTTTGCGCCAGCGTTCCAGAAGGTAGGATACCAGCACGGTGTTGGTCTGGTTGCCGTTGAGTAGTTCGAGTTCTCCGTGCAGATTGCGCACCGCGATGCCGATGCGGTCGGCGTCCGGGTCGGTGCCTACCACCATGTCGGCATTTTCCCGGATGGCCAGGTCGGTGGCCATCTTCAAGGCTTCGGGATTTTCCGGGTTGGGGGACTGGACGGTGGGGAAATCGCCCGAGGGGACCATTTGTTCCTCGACGGTTACGTAGTGGAAACCGGCGCGGTCCAGTGCGGGAATCATTGCCCGGAACGAAGTCCCGTGGATGGGGGTATATACCAGTTTGAAGTCCTCACGTCCCGTGGTGTCGCAACTGCCATGCTCGACGGCGGCTTCGACGAATGCACGGTCTACTTCCGCTCCGATGGTTTCGATGAGCCGTTCATCGGGCGTAAAGCGGATGTCGCCCACGTGCACTTTGGCCACACGGTCGATGATGCCGGTGTCGTGCGGGGGGACTACCTGTGAGCCGTCGTCCCAGTAGGCTTTGTACCCGTTGTATTTGGGCGGGTTGTGGGAGGCGGTGATGATGATGCCGCTCTGGGCGTGCAGGTAACGGATGGCGAAGGAGATCTCCGGTGTGGGGCGGAAGCCGTCGAACAGATAGGCTTTGATGCCGTTGGCCGAGAGGACTTCGGCGCACATCCGGGAGAAGGTATCGGAATTGTGGCGGACGTCGCAGCCGATCACCACCGCGATCGGTTTCCCGGGGAACTGTTCCTTCAGGTAGTCGGCCAATCCCTGGGTGGCGGCGCCGATGGTGTAGCGGTTCATGCGGTTGGTGCCTACGCCCATGATGCCGCGCATGCCGCCAGTGCCGAATTCGAGGTCCTTGTAGAAGGCATCGACCAGTTCGTCGGACCCTTGGTCTATCATTTGCTGCACCTGTTGGCGCGTCTGCTCGTCGTATTGGTCGGAAAGCCACGTCTTGGCTCGCTCCAACGCTAACTCTTTCAGTTCCATATCGTGAAAGTTTTTGGTGTTTTTGTATATACGGTTGGTTTTTCTCTTGTTTGTATCGCGTTTGCGGCGAGTCCCAGGAAAGCCCCGCTTATCCTTTTTTGAGTTGTTCGTCCTTGCCCAGGGTGCGGTCCAGGTAGAAGTCCGGCACGCGGCTGCGCCCCTTGACGATCATCTCGCCCACGAATCCCGCCATCAGGAATTGCACGCCCAGGATCATCATCGTCAAGGTGATGTAAAACCAGGGGTTGTCGGTGACCAGGATGGTTTTTTGCCCGTGGTAGAGCAGCCAGAGTTTGGAAAAGCCCACGTATGCCGCGCTGAAAAACCCGACGATGAACATCAGAAAGCCCAGCGTACCGAAAAAGTGCATCGGCTGGCGGCCGAAGCGGCGGAGCACCACCATGGAGATCATGTCCAGAAAGCCGTTGATAAAGCGGTTCAGTCCAAACTTGGAATGGCCGTACTTGCGTGCCTGGTGATGGACGATCTTTTCCCCGATGCGGGAAAATCCGGCTTCCTGAGCCAACATCGGGATGTTGCGGTGCATTTCGCCGTAAAGGTCGATGGATTTGACCACCTCGCGGCGGTAGGCCTTCAGCCCGCAGTTGAAATCGTGCAGGGTAAGCCCGGTGGCCCGTCGGGCGACCCAGTTGTACAGTTTGGTCGGGAGGGTCTTCGAGAGCGGGTCGTAGCGTTTCTTTTTCCAGCCGGAGACCAGATCGTAGCCTTCCTGGGTGATCATGCGGTACATCTGGGGCAGTTCGTCCGGCGAATCCTGCAGGTCGGCGTCCATGGTGAAAACCACCTCGCCTTCCGCTGCGCGGAATCCGGCGCGCAGGGCCAGGGATTTGCCCTGGTTGCCCCGCAGTTTGACGCCCCGCACGGCCGGGTCGTCAACGGCCATCGCTTCGATGGTCTGCCACGAACCGTCGGTGGAGCCGTCGTCCACATAGATCGCTTCGTAGGTGAACCCTTCGCGGGTCATCACCCGGCGGATCCAGTCGTTGAGTTCGCGCAGGGATTCCTGTTCGTTGTACAGCGGGATGACGATCGATATTTGCATGTTCGGTGTCCCTTTCTTTTTTCGGTTGCTGTCCCCGGGAATCGTTCCCGGGAGCGGATCAGTTCATGGTTTGTCCTTCGGGAGGATAGGGGGCATCCCGTCGGAAGGACGAGGAGTAAATCGCGCCGAAGATCGCTCCGACGACCAGGTGTCCGAGGATGTAAAAAATACCGACGACGTAGGGCACGATCTTGATTACATCGCGGATGGTCTGGTCGGGGATGTCGATGCCGGCGTCTTCGTAGGTCTGCTGCAGCAGCAGGAAGAGCTCCTGCGAGTCCTTTGCGGCCATCAGGGCGATCTGCGCTCCGGAGTACAAGGCGGCGATGATACCGATGTAGAGGAACATCAGGAAGGTGAGCAGGAAGCCTTCGCCCGAGGTGAGTGTCCCGCCGTTGAACTGGTCGCGGTAACGCCGCACGAAGTACATGGTGAGGAATACCAGGGCGAGCAGGCGCAGCAGCCAGGCGATCGTTCCCAGGATGGGCACGTAGCTCAGCAACGAGATAAGCGACAGGGCAAAGCCGGTGGTTACTCCGCAGTAGAAGGCGTATTGGCCGACAGACATTCTTTTTTCCATTTCGGACGGGTATGTATGGGTTGGATGATTTCGGGTTTACAGGATGTCGTTGGGGTCTTTCTTGGAAAAGATCGCCCCGAGGATAAGACTCAGGATCGTCCAAACGAATAGTGCCAATACGATGGCATACGAAAAATATCTCCAGGAGAAATGCGTGCTGGCTTCGGCATTGGAGCGGATGAGTTCTTCTACCTCGTCGGTTACGGTGATGCCCACCTTTTCGTAGGCGGCCAGGGAGTTTTCGATGACTTCCTGTTCAAATCCGGGGTTGATGACGTTGTAGTAGAGCAAACCGAAGAAGTAGTTGATCACCGCACAGATCATCCCGGCTGTCAGGACAATGAGGAGGCCTTGGGCGAAAGCCATATAGCCGCCGTTGGCTTTGCGGAAGCCCAGCAGTCCGTAGATCATCACCCCGATGAGCACGAGGTAGCTCACTCCCTGGAAAGCCCAGCCGAGCATGTTGATGTTCAGTACATAGGCCAAGAGCGTTACCAGAATGGCGGCTATCCCGGCGATGACGCCGGTTTTTATGCCGTGGGGAAAGACGGAAGGATTGTCCATGATGTTTGTCGAGTTTTTTGTTTCAATGTTTTGCGTATGATGGTTTCCCGGCAGCTTTTCTGTCCGCATGGGGAAACTCGCCGGGAAACCCGGCGGGTGTTTATTGAACAAAGATAGCAATTGTCCCGGGAAATGTTATTGTATGCTTGTTATTTTTGTTGTTTCCCCCTCGTTTGTTTATTTTCGTGGTATGGAACAGGAACGACCCCGGCCGAAATCCCCCGGGGAGGACCCGCAACAGGAGCCGGATATCAAGGGGGAACTGCGCCGCATATTCGATGTCAAGGTACGGCACAACCGCTCGCTGGTGGTGCTGCTGGCGATCTTTGTCGGTATCCTGGCCATTTGGTTTTTGAAGCAGGTGGAAAACGGCTACGTGATGTCCGCTACCGTCTCGCCCGTCTATACGAATACCCCGGCGGGATATTCTTCGCGGGAACTTTCGACGCAAAAGATCGGTATCGCGGTGCAGATGAACGGGTTCAACATGCTCAGCTACGCCGTCGGCTCGCGGCTGTTGGAGGTCGATCTGGCCAAGGTGGTGGAGAGTGCGCACGGGCGCCATTTCTGGGTGCCGGCCAAGCATCCCGAACTGATGGCCCACGCAGTTTTGCCCACCGACCGCGTCGAGCAGATCGACGCCGATACGATCTACCTGAACATGGGAGACGAGGTGGTCAAGACCGTCCCGGTCGAATTGGCCGGGGTGCGCACGAGTTTTCGCCCGGGCTACGGGATGTTCGATCCGGTGATGGTTCAACCGGCGCAGGTGAAGGTTTTCGGTACGCCGGAGGAGTTGGAAACCTTGGACCGGATCGTTTTGCCCGAGCGGACGTACCGCAATCTATCGGCTTCCCTGACGGATTCGGTAGCCGTCGAGTTGCCTTCCGGGTTGCGCAAAGTGCGGGTAGAGCCATCGCAGGTGGCCGTGTCCTTGACGGTAAAGCCCTATACCGAAGGGACGATCCGCGTTCCGGTGCGGGCCGTGGGAGCTCCGGCGGGATGGTCGGCGAAGTTTTTCCCTTCGAAGGTAACGCTCCGCTACCGGGTGGCAGTGGAGGATTATGCGCGGATCGCGGAGAAGGATTTCCGGGTGACGGTCGATCTGTCCCACACCGATCCCGATTCGCGGTACGTGTATCCCAAGGTGACGGATGCTCCGGCCTTTGCCGGCAAGGTAACTTTGGAACCCGAAAGGGTGCAGTATATCTATCGGAAACGTTGATCCTGAAAATGCGATGAAACGGCTTCTCTATACCGTAGGGCTTACCGGCGGGATCGGCTCGGGGAAAAGCACGCTGGCGGCGATGCTGGCTCGACGCGGCGCGGCGGTGTATTCGGCCGATGTGCAGGCCAAGGAACTGATGGATTCCGATCCGGTCCTGATGGCGGGTATCCGGGCTTTGCTCGGCGAGCGCGCCTATGTGCAGGGTCGTTTGGACCGCGGGTATGTGGCCGGGAAGGTTTTTGCCGATGCGGGGCTTCTGGCCCGGCTCGATGCCTTGGTGCATCCGGCGGTGTACTGGGATTTCGAGCACTGGCGCTTGTGCGCCCAGGGGCCGTATGCGGTGTTCGAGTCGGCGATCCTTTTCGAGTCCGGCGGCGATCGTCGGTGCGATATGACGGTGGCGGTATGTATTCCGCAGCAGGTGCGCATCGAGCGCACGATGGCGCGCGATGGTTTGTCCCGCGAGCAGGTTTTGGCGCGGATGGAGCGGCAGATGTCCGACCGTCAGCGGGCGGAACGGGCCGACGTGGTGGTAACGGCGGTGGATTTCCCGGAAAAGGAACGCGAGGCCGACCGCCTGGATGCGTTGTTCCGGCTCCGCGCTCGGGAGGCGGATCGTTAGTCCGCGGGGTGTGCGGGCAGGCTTTCCGTGAGCGGGGGCAAGCAAAAAGGCGGCGCCAACGGCGCCGCC
>DVLY01000164.1 GCA_018715295.1 Candidatus Merdimorpha stercoravium
TCCACACTTTTGGAAAAACTGGAAGGTCTCCGCACCCGTTTCGACGAGGTGTCCGACCTGATCATCCAGCCCGAGGTCATTGCCGACCAGAAACGGTACGTCGAACTGGGACGGCAGTACAAGCAGCTGGAAAAGATCATGGAGGCTTACCGGCGCTACAAACAACTGCTCGACGATGTTTCGGAAGCCCGCGCTCTGCTGGCCGAGGGCGGGGGCGATGCGGAAATAACCGAAATGGCCCGCGAGCAACTCGAGGAGGCCGAAGCGAAGCTCGCCCCCACCGAAGAGGAAATAAAACTCCTGCTCATCCCCAAGGACCCGGCCGATGCCAAAAACGCAGTGGTCGAACTGCGCGGGGGTACGGGCGGCGACGAAGCGGCCCTTTTTGCCGGGGACCTGTTCCGGATGTACTCCAAGTTTGCCGAGCGCAAAGGCTGGCGGCAGGAGGTGCTGGATTTCAACGAAGGCACGGCCGGCGGTTACAAGGAGATCATCTTCAAGCTCTCGGGCGAGGACGTCTACGGCACGATGAAATTCGAAGCCGGCGTCCACCGCGTACAGCGCGTCCCGGCCACCGAAGCCCAGGGCCGGGTACATACCTCGGCCGCTACGTGCATCGTGATGCCCGAAGCCGAGGAATTCGACATCTACATCGACCCCAAGGACATCCGCAAGGACACGTTCTGCTCTTCCGGGGCAGGAGGACAGTCGGTCAATACGACCTACTCCGCCGTCCGTCTCACGCACATCCCCACCGGCATCGTAGCCCAGTGCCAGGACGAACGATCCCAGTTGAAGAACCTCGAAAAGTGCATGATGGTGCTCCGCTCGCGCCTCTACGAGATCGAATACCAGAAACGCCTCGAACAGGAAGCCCGCCAGCGCAAGTCGATGGTCTCCACCGGCGACCGCTCGGCCAAGATCCGTACGTACAACTATCCCCAGGGGCGCGTTACCGACCACCGGATCGGCCTGACCCTTTACAACCTGCAGGACGTGCTGGACGGCGACCTGCAACGCATCATCGACGAACTGACGATGGCCGAGAACGCCGAAAAACTCCGCGAAGGCGAAAGCGATTGACCCTTCCCTTTCGGGAGAGACAAACCGAAAAAAGACAAAAAACCTACCGAAATACGATGAAACACCTGAAAATGCTTCTTTTGTGCCTGCTGGCGGTTGTTTCCACCGGGCTTTGGGCACAAAAACAGGAATTCACCCTCGAAGATGCCCTGCTCACCCCCCGGAAATTCATCCCCGAAGCCTACCTGAACATCCAATGGTCGCCTTCGGGGGCGCGCTGGGCACACTACGATGCCGTCAAGGGAGAACTGGTCCTCGAAACACCTTCCGGCTCCGTGCAGCGCATCGCGGCTTCCGATGTGGAAAAAGCCGCCGGGATGACCCTCAAGGCCGTACCTCCTACTTACGGATGGAAAGACGCCGGCACGCTCTATTTCCGCACTGCGGACCGGGTATTCGAATACAACATTTCCTCCAAAAGCGGGAAAGTCGTCCTGCAATGGGATTCGGACCTCCCCTCGGTAGTCGTCAGCCCGGCGTTCGATGGAGTGGCCTACACCCAGGGCGGCAACGTCTATTACCTCAAAGGAGGTAGCGAGCGCATTGCCCTCACCCGGGACGGCGGACAGGGGATCGTCAACGGCGAAGCAGTGCACCGCAACGAATTCGGCATCACGGGAGGGATTTTCTTCTCGCCCGACGGCCAGAAGATCGCCTACTACCGCAAGGACGAGTCGATGGTCGGGCATTATCCCATCGTGGAGACCGACGCACGGATCGCCACGGTAAAGGAGATCCCCTACCCGATGGCCGGTGAAAAATCCGAGGAAGTTACCCTCCACATCTACGACACGCGCACCGGCGAAACGGTCCAGGTAGCCAAGCAAGGCCAGGCGGAGGACTACCTGACCGCCATCACGTGGGATCCTTCGAGCCGCTATCTCTACATCGCCGAACTGACCCGCGACCAGAAGCACATGCGCTTCAACAAATTCGACGCGGCTTCCGGAGCCTTTCTCAAAACGCTCTTCCACGAAGATTCCGACCGTTGGGTCGAACCGGAAGAGCCGGCCCTGTTCTTCAAAAGCCGCCCGAACGAACTGTTCTGGCGCAGCGAGCGCGACGGCAACGTCCACTACTACCGTTACTCGACCGACGGACAGCTGCTGGGCAAAGCGACCGACGGAGCGATCCAGGTGGAACGCGTCATTGGCCTGGTCGGGGAAAAATTCTTCTATGTCGCCACGGCCGATGCAGGCCTGGACCGCACGGTGAAATTCACCGACCTCAAGACCGGGGATGTCGGTTTTGTCCGCTCCGAAAAAGGCACGTGGGACGGATATGTCGATCCGACGGGCAAGTACATGGTCTGCACGTTTACCGACCTGAACACTCCGGGGCGGGCCGAGCTGGTGTCTCTGGTCAAGGACGGGCGCCGCAACCTGGGAAAAACGGTACGCGAACTGTTCTCGGCAGCCAATCCCCTGGCCGACTACAAGATCGGGACGGTGCGTCTGGGGAAAATCATCCGCGACAATGTGGAATACAACACCCGGCTGGTCCTCCCGTCCAATTTCGACCCCACGCGCCGCTATCCGGTGCTGGTGTACGTGTACGGCGGTCCTCACCTCCAAATGGTGCGCAATGTCTTCCGGGGCGGAGCCGACCTGTGGATGCACGTGCTGGCCGAGAAGGGCTACGTGATCTTTACGATGGACAACCGGGGTACCCCTGCCCGAGGATTTGACTGGGAAAGTGCCGTTCACCGCCGTCTGGGACAGCTGGAGGTAAAGGATCAGATGCTGGGTATCGAATTCCTCAAGAACCAGTCGTTCGTCTATCCCGATCGGATCGCGGTCTACGGGTGGAGCTACGGCGGGTTCATGAGCATCTCGATGATGCTCGCCCATCCCGAGGTGTTCAAAGCATGCGTGGCCGGCGGTCCGGTGATCGACTGGAAATGGTACGAGGTGATGTACACCGAACGCTACATGGACACCCCTCAGGACAATCCCGAAGGGTATGCCGCCGCCCGCCTGACGGACAAGATCGGTGCGCTGAAAAACCACATGCTGGTCATCCACGGCACGGCCGACCCGACGGTGGTATGGCAGCAGTCGCAGGAATTGCTCCGCGCTGCGATCGACGAAGGCATCCAGATGGACTACATGATCTATCCGGGACACGAACACAATGTCCCGGCTCCCGACCGTTTGCACTTGTTTACCAAGATATTCGACTATCTGGATCTTTACAACCGGTAAGCGGCTTCGGCAAGCAAGCGCGTGCAAGCAAAAAGCCCGGCGAACATTCGTCCGCCGGGCTTTTTGCTTGCACGCGCTTGAGCGCCTTTTCCGAACCGGCAAAAGGATTCGAACCCGCACTCATTCATGATCAGGACTTCAATCAACTCGCTTTATTTGACGATTTTTAACGCATCCGTACTATATTCCGATCGAAAAAAATAATATTTCTTCGGATTATCCGGGATAATCGTGTATATTGACCACTGTATTAAAACCACGAACATGCTTACATTGGAAGAACTGCTCATAGAGACGGATCCGGATTTAACTTTAGCGGCCACCATGGTTATCGGCTTTGACGACAGCAGGCATCTGGCGCTGGAATATAGAGTCACGGATTGTGACGATCCGTTGGAAACCCATATAAAGTATGTATCGGTTGACAAGGAAGATGCCTACGTTTTGGCAAAGAAAGTACATGTTACCTTAACCGGACTTCCTGATTATATTTGCAAGAGATACGGGGTCAGACCTTTATGCCAAACACTCCCTTCCCAGGCCCGTACTTTGTTCGAAGAAATACTGGATTTCTACAACTATCACGGCATAAGATACCAGTTGACGGAAAGAACCGTCCCTCATTCCAATCCATAACCGGCATGAAAAAAGCCTCTGAAACGGCGTTCAGAAGCTATTAACTTACTGGTAAACAAATTGTTATTTTATCGAGCCGGTAGAGGGATTCGAACCCACGACCCCGAGATTACAAATCACGTGCTCTGGCCAACTGAGCTATACCGGCAACAGATATTTTCCTTTTGCCCGAAAGCGGTTGCAAAGGTAGGGATTTTTTCCATCCCTGCAAGCCTCTTTTCTCAATCCGAAAGAGAAAACAAGGACAATCCCCTCAATCTTCCGCTGTGAGATCGTATTTTTCCCGCAACCGCCGGGGCAATCCCCGGAGCACCCTCCGATATGAATCTTCGATCCAACCGCGAAGCACCTGCCCCGGGACATCTCCTTCCAAAAGGACACCGCACCACCCGTTGACGAATCCTTTTTCCACCGCCCGGTACTGCTGCATTCGGAAGAGAGCCTGTTCTCCCGCCTTGAGGTCCACCCGCAGCGGGAGATCGGCCAAATCGCACATCAGGAACATCTTCCCCTCTACCTTGGCCACCCAAACATCGGCCGCATGGGGAAATTTCCCGAAGGGAAAACACTCGAACGCCCCGGGGAGTGCCAAAGCGCAATCGCGTACCTGTTCGATGTCCATCTTCCCGGCAAGTATTTTACAGGCGACGCACCACCACCCGGCTGGCGGGCAGATCGGGGATGTAGAGCACGCTGTCCCGCAGGGTCATATCGGCCGCCCCTTGGAATTCGCCCAAATCCAGCGGGCGGAGCTCCCCACCGGCAGTCAGATCGTAGGCAAACACCCCGGAAGGCACCCACGAAGTAACATACAGCATCTTTCCGTCGGCCGAGAGCGCAATCCCGTCGTACTGCCCCGCCTGCTCGAAGAGTTTTTCGGGCGCCGGAGCGGAAACGTCGGCAATACGGTACACCACGTTGTCCGGGGTCGTCGTCCCATCGGCCGGATAGGAAGCCACGTACAGCGCGCCGTCCTGTCCGAAAGTCATCCCGTTGGCACCCGGCACTTGAGCCCACAGCACGGGCGAAGCCTGCGGATCGGAAAGACCCATCCGGTAGATGCGACCGGTATTGGTTACCGAAATGTACAAGGTATCGCCCCAGGCTGCCAGGTCGTTCACAAAGAGGTCTTCCGCGGGAAGAACGATCTCGCGCGGAGCCAAGGAGAGGCTGTCCAGACGGAACTCGACAACTTTGTTCACATCGCAGACAAAGAAACGTTCCCCACGGATGAACATCCCCTTCGGGGCGGAAAGATATCCTTGGGGCGGGAGGAGCGTATCGACCTTGCCCGCCTCGAAGTACAGGATATAGCCTTTCCCTTGGGTATTGAGCGGGTCGAGCGCCTCGGTACCGAAATTGGCCACGAGCAGACCGTCCCGATACGGATACGTGCTCTCGCAAAAACGAATGCGCTCGGTGAGTACCGTATCGCGTACAGGGGTGTTTTCCGCTCCCTGAGGAGCATTTGCTTCAGAGGGTTTGCAAGCGGTCATCCACGTCAGAACGCCCAGCAGACAGAGAGTGATTTCCGTTTTTTTCATGGCAAAAGTATTTTGTTTTCAATTGTTCACAAAAAAATCACAGCGGAGGATACCCCAGCGCCTCCAATAGCAGGGAGAGGTTGCGGCGGCGAGTAGACCCCATGATGAGAAACCAATCGACAAAAGTCCAAATGAACAGTCCTCCGAGGGTGAAAAATTTGAGGAGCCCCAGACCGATCTGCCCGAGATACATCCGGTCCACCCCATTGACAAAGACCAACAGCGGAAGAAGCGAAAGCAAAAGAGCCACCACAGGGTCTTTGTAATCGAGCATGTAGACTTTCGCCCCCAATTCCGGGGAAAGGGAGGAGAGTATATCCCGCAGCATCGGAAAGGAAGCCTGCTCGAAGTACTTGCCGTTCATGGCAAAGAACATCTGGATCTGTTGCTCGTTCATAGGAATATCCGTTTAGTCGATCTTCGGTTCAAAGATACGCAAAGCCGAGCGCAAAGCCGAGAGGGAAAACGAAGTTTTTCCTCGGAGGGTTTGCCGAGCCGCATCCTGCATTATGGAAATGTAGTGAAAGGTGAGCGCAGCGGACGTGGGGGAAAACGGAGTTTTTACATTTGGCTATGCCGGGGCGGAAACAATTCATAAGACAGTCCGAAAAAATAAAGGAACAAAAAGACTTGCCCTTCGCATGCTTTTTACCCGTACATTTGTCGGGATTAAAGAGAGACCGACACATGGAAAACAAGAAATTCGCCGTCCTGATCGACGCCGACAATATCTCGCGGGCAAAGATCCGCTATATCCTCGATGAAATCGCCCGCTGGGGCTCCCCGGTCATCAAGCGGGCGTACGGAGACTGGACCTCCCCGGCCATGTCCGCCTGGAAATCCGTCCTGCTCGACAACTCGGTCATCCCCGTGCAGCAATATGCCTATACGACAGGGAAAAATGCGACGGACTCCGCCCTGATCATCGACGCAATGGATATCCTGCACCGGGAAAACGTCGACGGTTTTTGCATCGTATCGAGCGACAGCGACTTTACGCGGCTCTCGAGCCGTATCCGCGAATCGGGCCGCGAAGTACTGGGGTTCGGCGAGCGGAAGACCCCTGCGCCGTTTGTCAAGTCGTGCGACCGTTTCGTCTTTGTGGAAATCCTCGGCCAGAGTGAAGAAACACCGGCTGCCCCGGCTTCCCCGATAAAAAAAGAGGAAAAGAAGCCCCCGGTTTCTGCCGGAGGAGTTGTTTCGGCCAATGATGTCCCGGCTGCGGGACAGAAAAAGGGAAAATCCCTCCTGCCGATCGACGAAGCGTTCAAGTCCCTGCTCGTCTCCACGGTCAATGATGTAGCCGACGAGGACGGTTGGGCATTCCTGGGGGTGGTAGGCAATGTGCTGGTGAAAAAAATGCCGGAGTTCGACCCCCGCAACTACGGTTTTCCCAAACTCACTCCGCTGATCCGGTCGCTCTTTGACCTTTTCGAGGTAGAGGAGCGGCCCTTCGGCGAGCACAATCTCAAACATATTTACGTCCGCAACCGCTGACCGGTCCCCGGGATTTCAACCCGGTGTGGATCAGGACGGGAGCGATCATCGGTACACAAAGCACCTCTGCCGGAAACGGATACGAAAAAAGCCTTTCAGATGTTTCTGAAAGGCTTTTCTAACTTTTGAGCGGAAGACGAGGATCGAACTCGCGACAATCAGCTTGGAAGGCTGATGCTCTACCAACTGAGCTACTTCCGCAAGAGGAATGTGGGCGAAGATGGATTCGAACCACCGAAGTCGTAAGACAACAGATTTACAGTCTGCCCCATTTGGCCACTCTGGTATTCGCCCGTATACAAAGAACTGCTTTGCGGTTGCAAATATACGCCATTATTTTGATTGCGCAAACCTTCCCTCCGCATTTTTTTTCGCAAAATTCCTCCCGGGAAAAAGCCCGCGTATTTTTCCGCCCACGATGGGGAATATGTCGCGCGAAAACGATATATTTGGCAGATGCAAATCGCAAAATCGATAACCAAATAATAAAAAACGCTATGAGTAAAGACGTTCGTTCCCTTGAGCCCCAAGCGATATGGAACTATTTCGAGGACCTCAATGCCGTACCTCGCGGCTCGAAAAAGGAAGCCAAAGCCGTAGAATTTTTCAAAGAATTCGGAAAAAAACACCAGATAGACACCACCGTCGATGAGATGGGCAACGTCGTTTTCCGCAAACCGGCCACCCCGGGCAAGGAAAATTCGCCCATCGTCATCCTCCAGGGACACATGGACATGGTGCACCAGAAGAATGCCGATACCCAGTTCGATTTCGATACCGAGGGCATCCGCAGCGTAGTGGACGGCGAATGGGTACGTGCCGAAGGGACGACCTTGGGCGCGGACAACGGCATCGGAGTATCCACCGCACTGGCCATCCTCACGGCCGATGACGTGGAACACCCTGCTTTGGAAGTCCTGGTAACGGTGGACGAGGAAACCGGCATGACCGGCGCGCACAAGCTCGATCCCAAGATGCTCAAGGGCCGAATCCTGCTCAACCTCGATACGGAAGACGAAAACGAACTGTGCATCGGTTGCGCCGGCGGTATCGACACTCTCGGCGTGCTGAAGTACAAGGAAGAAAAGACCCCGACCGGCATGCTGGGCTTCCGCGTGCAGGTAAAGGGTCTCAAGGGCGGCCACTCGGGGATGGACATCATCCTGGGACGCGCCAACGCCAACAAGGTACTCAACCGGATGCTGTGGGGCGCCGGTGCCAAGTACGGATTGCGTCTTGCGGTGCTGGACGGCGGTTCGCTGCGCAATGCGATCCCGCGTGAGGCTTATGCGGAATTCGCTCTGCCCAAGGCCAAGGTAGCTGCCTACAAGAAACACTTCAAGACCTTGTCCGAGGAGATCAAAAACGAATACAAGACGGTGGACGAGGGGATGGAGATCCTGCTCGAAGCCATCGACACCCCCAAAAAGGTGATGCCGGAAAAGGAACAGAAAGCGGTGGTCGACGCCCTGGCAGCCATGCCCAACGGGGTATTCTGCATGAGTCCCGATGTAGAAGGTCTGGTACAGACTTCGTCCAACATGGCCCGGGTAGAAGCTCGCGGAGGACGTTTCTCGGTATCGTTCCTTACGCGTTCCTCGGTCGATAGTTCGAAGATGGAAATGGCCAACGCCATCCGTTCTACGCTGGAAATGGCAGGCTGCAAGGTGGAACAGACGGGAGGTTACTCCGGCTGGGCACCCAATCCCAAATCGCCGGTGCTGCTCAAGATGGTACAGCTGTACAAGGACATGTTCCACCGCGACCCGCACGTAGCGGCTTGCCATGCGGGCCTCGAATGCGGGATCATCGGCGGGAAATATCCCGAGGGGATGGACATGGTGTCCTTCGGGCCGACGATCGTGCATCCGCACTCTC